>DNPQ01000377.1:0-5097 GCA_003501335.1 Bacillota bacterium | reverse complement strand
AAGACGGAGTCTTTCTTTCCATCAACAACGGCAAAAGCTGGAGCTCGGTTAAAGCAGGTCTGACCAATACTTATGTATATTCACTTGTCGCCAGTGGTACGAGTATCTTCGCTGGAACTAATGGTGGTGGTGTTTTTTTTTCCACTAACAATGGTGTAAACTGGAGAAAGGTCAATTCCGGTTTGATCAATACTCATGTCGGATCTCTTGCCATGATCGGTTCACATATTTTTGCCGGAACCAATGGTGCAGGTGTGTTTCTATCTGAAAATAATGGTGAAAGTTGGAAAGAAGTCGCTTCGGGCTTGACGAACCCTTATGTCTTTTCTCTTGCTATCAACGGCGGCGCGGGTGCGCGAAATATCTTCGCCGGAACCAACGGTGGTGGTGTTTTTCTTTCCACCAACAATGGTACAAACTGGAGGGAGATCAATTCGGGTTTGACAAATAAATATGTCTACTCTCTTGCTGTTCACGGCAAGGATATCTTTGCCGGAACATTTGGCGGTGGTGTTTTTTTCTCTAATAATAACGGAAAAAGTTGGAGTCCGGTTAATTCAGGTCTGACAAATTTTAATGTTGGGTCTCTGGCCGTGAGCGGTAAGAATATCTTTGCCGGAACATTTGGCGGGGGTATTTTTCTCTCTAGTAATAACGGCAAAAGTTGGAGTCCAGTCAATTCAGGATTGACAAACACTCAAATATTCTCTCTTGCTGTGAGCGGCACAAATATTTTTGCCGCAACTCCGGACGATGGTGTTTTTCTTTCCATCGACAATGGCCTAAGCTGGATTCCGGTTAATTCAGGTCTGGTCGATAAACATATTGATTCTCTCGCCGTGAGGGGTATTACAAGCTTTGCCGGAACTTATGGTGGTGGCGTTTTTCTTTCTACCAACAACGGTACCAGCTGGAGTGAAGCTAATTCAGGATTGACAAATATTGATGTTTATTCTTTGGTCATCAGCGGTAGGAATGTCTTTGCCGGAACGAATGGCAGGGGTGTTTGGAAACGACCAACTATCTGGTAAACCAACCTTTCATTCAAAGTACGGTGTTAAGCCATTAACCATTGCGATTCCCAATTAAAAATTCCCGGTGGGCTAGCCCACCGGGAATTTTTAATGGTATCTCCGACATGAGTTTTTGGCCTGTAAAAGAGTGTAATGAGTCAGAACCATAACAACTCATGGAACAACTGAATGTCAAGTTAACCCCGGAAGATTAAGAAATCTTGGATCGTTTCGATTACGCCCGGACGGAGCATAGAAAGAACAGGATGAATTGAAATACAACCAATTATTTGAAATAAAATTTGGACGTTGCTATTGAATATTTTAAAATTAAATATATAATTAATATGTCAGACAATACTTTTGTCGGATAATATTTTTTTAACGAACGGTACCCGTATAGCATTTTAAAATTAAAATCAAATATATTATCAAATGTAAAGAAAGGGAAATAGAGTATTTCAAAGCTTACAGAGAGTTACCGGTTGGTGTGAGGCAACAGCGGCGAATATTGTAACTCACCCTGGAACAGTGGGCTGAAGAGTTTTTGGCTTGTGTAAGCCTATCCGGTAACACCCGTTAACGTGTTTTACATTAAAAAGGGTTTGTCCTTTAATGTAAATGTGAGTGGTCATGGTTTCCAAAGTGAAAACGTGGCAATACAGAGTGGTACCGCAGAGCGCTTTTTAAAGCCTTTGTCTCTTGAATCAAAGAGCAAAGGCTTTTTTATTTTATTTAAGACTAAAAATTATCGTTAGGGGGAATTCAATTGAGCGGATGAGAGATGGTAATCAAGCTGAGTTCGACAGAAATTAAAGGAGGTTTGGAAAAGATGACAGGTTTAACTTTATTGGCTATTGCCTTATGTGTCTGTATAGGAGGTTATTTGATTTACGGCCGTTACTTGGCGAAAATTTGGGGAATTGACCCCAAAGCGAAAACGCCGGCCTACCGTCTGGAAGATGGCAACGATTATGTCCCTTCTTCAAAATTTACTGTGTTTGCTCATCAATTTTCTTCGATTACAGGCGCAGGACCTGTAACGGGGCCGATCATTGCCGCCATGTTCGGCTGGGTCCCGGTCATGCTGTGGTTGATGGTAGGCGGGATCTTTTTTGGCGCCGTTCAGGATTTTACCTCATTGTATGCTTCGGTAAAAAATGAAGGCAAATCCATGGGTATGCTGATCGAAAAATATATCGGCAGGACGGGAAAACAATTATTTTTGGTCTTTTCCTGGCTTTTTTCTTTGTTAATCATCGCTGCTTTTGCAGATATTGTAGCCACTACATTTAATGGTTTTGGCCCGGGTGGAGTCAAGGCTGCTCCTAATGCTGCTGCCGCTTCGATTTCGATGCTGTATATCGTGGTGGCTATTTTATTCGGACTTTTTTTGAAAAAGTATCCCTTGTCGGAAAAGCCCAAACTGTTCATTGGTATTTTGCTGATCCTCGGTATGTTGACGGCCGGCATCGCCTTCCCAATCTTTCTTGCCAAGGTAAGCTGGAGTTATATTATTTTTGCATATATATTTATGGCTTCGGTTATGCCCATGTGGTTGTTGATGGAACCACGTGATTATTTGAGTTCGTTTTTACTGCTCGGGATGATTGCCAGTGGTGTTATTGGGGTTATTTTTACCAATCCAGCCATTCACCTGCCTGCGTTTACAAGCTTTGCGGTTAACGGTAAACCAATGTTTCCGATCCTTTTTATCACCATTGCCTGTGGAGCTGTTTCCGGCTTTCACAGCCTGGTTTCTTCGGGTACTTCTTCGAAAACGATATCTAATGAAAAGGATATGTTGTTTGTCGGGTTTGGCGCGATGATGGTTGAGAGTATTTTGGCTGTTGTTTCTTTGATTGTCGTTGGCGCTGCCGCAGTCGGCGGAGTAATGCCCCAAGGCACACCATTTCAGATTTTCTCAAAGTCAGTGGCCGGTTTCCTGTCCATGTTTGGTCTGCCCACTTATATAGCGACTTGTGTCCTGACAATGTGCGTATCGGCATTGGCTTTGACTACATTAGACTCCGTTGGGCGGATTGGCCGGATGTGTTTTCAGGAATTATTTACAGGGGATACCGCAGACCCAAAGCAGATGTCGCCTTTGCGGCGGGTCTTGACCAATAAATATTTCGCTACAGTGATTACTTTATTTTTCGGCTATTTACTTTGCTTAGGCGGTTATATGAATGTTTGGCCGTTATTTGGGGCGGCCAATCAATTATGTGCGGCGTTAGTCCTGATTGCATTGTCGGTTTTCTTAAAAGTTACCGGCCGCAAGGGGAAAATGCTTTATATCCCAATGACCTTTATGCTGGTGGTTACCTTAACGGCCTTAGTCATGTCGGCTTACGGGATTGTGAAGAAACTAATCAGCACCGGCAGTTTCTCGTGGCTAACCGATGGATTGCAGTTAATCGTAGCCGTCGCTTTGGTTATCTTGGCATTGTTGATTGCCTTCAACAGCACGAAAAAGCTCGTCAGTTCTTCCGTGAAGAGTGCGGTAGAAGAAAACGGTAAAACGGCTATTGGGGAATAGAGTTTGAAAATCTGATCAATCGATAAAACCAGTTGCTTAAGAAAGGTAGTTGTATGGAAAAAACGGTCTGTTGCAAAAGAGTTTTAATTGATCGAGATATACAATATACTGTCAAGAAATTCAGCAAGTGGTTCAATATATTGCACATCTCATTGTTTTTAATTGTTTTGCAACAGAGCCTTTATTTACCTCATGATATTTCAGAGTGTCTTAACGAAGTCCATTCATATTCCGGTTGTATAATTCGGCAACCTCGGATGCAGTTAAAGATTGTTTATAAAGAGCGATTTCATCCAAGGTTCCAACAAAAGAACAATTCGTTAAGGTGGTGTGTTTTCCGATAAACAAATCCACGGTATTCGTAAGATCATGGGATGTCTTGGTTGGGCTGGCGGTATATACCAAGATGCCATCAACATAGCAATTTAAACCGCTAGTGTTGTCACGATCCACCGAAAAGATTAAATAGTGCCACTTATTATCATTAATAAGCGGTCCACCCTGATAGTTGAAAGAACTGGTGGAATCATTCAGTTGAATCAATGGTTGGCCATTATACAAACAACAATAATATCCTTTTCCGGTGGAATCCCGTTTATCAATGAAAGTATTGTTGGTTTTGGTGCTGGAAGTATTAATCCAAAGAGAAATTGAGAAATCACCGGAGCCGAAATTAACTTCGGGACTATTAACAACTTTCATGAAGTTGGCACCGTTTAAATATAATCTCTCAATCAGACAGCTACTGGCACTTAAGTAACTGGAGGGGAGAGTCGAAACTGATATAAACCAAGCCCCGGAAAGAAAGTGTTCATCCGGGGTTTGGTTGTATACCCAGCTGCACTGGTATCATAAAAAATTGGGGCGATTGAACAGACTGATTCTATTTCAGGATGGCAGTTCCTTTATTCCCCCACTATTTTGCTTTCATTTATGTTAAAGTACTATTGATAATATTGACAGTCATCGAAAGGAAGATTATATTAAGTAAGTACTATTAAAACTATTTAAGTACTATTTGAATTGGGAGTTGATTTCCTTGCGAGAGCGGATTATTTCCGTAGCAGGTGAACTCATTGATGAGCTTGGTATTAAATTTACCATGAGTGATTTGGCGGCAAGAATGGCTGTGAGTAAACACACCTTATATGAATATTTTCATTCCAAGGAAGAACTTATCAGCGCTATCGTGGATAGTTTTTTATTAGAAGTGAATCAAAGACATAGAAAGATTATCCAGGATGAAAAACTGACTTTAGCGGATAAAATTAAATCTCTTACATTTATTTATCCAATGGAACAAATATCGCATATATCACGATTACTAAGTGACCTTCATCATTATTATCCGGAGGAAAGGGCAAAAGTTGAACGTTATCGCGAGGAATTTTGGCAACTATTGGTAGCAACAATTTTTCGGGAAGGAGTTGAGTCCAACTATTTTAAATCCGTTAATCCGGCTATCCTTCAAATGCTATATAATGGAATAACCGACCAATTACTAAATAATGGATTTAGATTTCTACCCCAAAATAATATAAC
>DNPQ01000298.1 GCA_003501335.1 Bacillota bacterium | reverse complement strand
ACTATGACTCTGGAGATTCCGTTTAATATGTATCCGGATGTACCGGCTCAAGTGACCATTCAAACTGGGGTTAGTATTCGAACCTTTAAATGCGGACCAGCCGATCAATACAGGTTAGAATTTGATGAATTTGTGAAAGCGGTTCGTAATGATGCAGCAACTCCCATATTATCGGTTGATGCAGTTTCTAATATGAAAGTACTGGACGCTTTGTTTCAATCAGTTCATTCCGGCCAGTGGGAAAATGTATAATAAGATTTTTTACCAAAATTTGAAAATTTCTTATAAAAATGCAGGAAAAGTTGAGATTTTACAGAAATAACCTATTAAATTTTTCATAAATATATGTTAAAAATATAAATACGTTTCGGATGGGTGCACCATGAAATTAATATCATTGAATAAAATAACCGACAATATGGTCCTTGCCAAAAACGTTTACGCCAGAGAAGGCAATGTGTTACTTGCAAAAGAAGCGCCACTCAAGCAAAATTATGCAACAAAGCTTCAGGAGTGGGGTGTCAATTCGGTTTATGTTCAAGACAATCAAGGTGACCAGCTTGAAATTGATGAAGACTTGTGCCAACAGGCAAAAGGTTCCGTGTTAACTTATCTTCATGAATTTTTGGCGGATTTAAATCAAAATCAATTATCGGATTTGGTCAGACAAACTTTGGAAACGATTATAACGCAAATATTGACCGATCGGAATGTTCTGTGGAATTTGGTTGAAATGAGGGCTGTCAGCGAGGATATTTTCCGTCATAGCGTCAATGTGAGTGTTTTATCGTTGATTATTGGTTCATTTCGTGGTTACACCAATGACCGGTTAACAGAATTAGCGACAGGCGCCATACTGATTGATTTGGGCAAAATAACGGTAGCCCATGAACTTTTAGATGATCCGAAAATTTCTTTAACCAAAGAAAATATTGGGGTTCAGGAACATACCCGGCTCGGTTTCGAAAAGTTGAAACAATTAAGGGGAAATTACGAAACTGCCGCTCAAGTCGTTTTGCAACACCATGAAAAATATGACGGCACCGGCTATCCCCAAGGGTTTAAGGGTGAGCAAATTCATGAATATGCCCGTATCGCTTCGATAGCTGATATCTTTAACTTGCAAAAGCGTGGTATGCAAAATGACAGTCCCACTCAAGTGATTACCAATGGCGGCGGTACTTCTTTCGATCCTGAACTCGCTAAGTTGTTTTCTCAAAAAATAGCTCCTTTTTTTGATAATACTTCTGCCAATATGCCCGATACGACTCCAGCCGGACAACCTTCCGATCAAGAACAACAAAAGTCTCCGGATAACAGTGATGCGGACGCAAAGTTAAAAAAACCCTCAGCCGTGGAATATCGGCATGATTCCCGATCAAAGCAAGATATGAATAGTGCTTCTTTTTTCTCCAAAATGAAGGGATATTTCGCCAATAAAGAACATCACGCAGTTGAGGAAACCGATCCTAAACAAACCAACCGCCAAGCGAAAGTCAATGCTCAGAATGGGAATAGCGACAAGACTGATAAAGGATATGGTGACAAATTTGTTGTATATCCGGAATGGTGTCAATATACCCAAGATATAGCCTCGAAAATTATCACCAAAGAGTTATCCAAAATTAGCAGCGATTTGATTCCGAAAGCCGTGATTGAGACGACTCAAAAAACGATGGAGGAATTATTAGCCGATCATGATCTGATCAGTAATATGGTCATGATTCAGGTCTTAGATGAAAATATTTTTTTGCATGCCATCACAGTAGGTATGTTATCCGTAATGACTGGAGCTTCGATGGGTTATACCCAAGAACAATTGAATGAATTAGGTACCGGCGCCTTGTTAATTGATGTCGGTAAAGTTGAAATATCACGAAGATATAATGTGGATTCCCGTTTTGCAGGAACCGCGGAATATGAAGCTTTGATGCATGAGCATACGCAACTGGGATTTGAACAATTATGGGAAATGAGACCGAATACCAATATACCCTATATCGCTTTGCAGCATCATGAACATTATGATGGGACGGGTTATCCCACCGGACTCAAAAACCGGCAAATTAATGAATTGGCTCGAATTGTGGTTTTGGCGGAGGCGTATGATTCTTTGATTTATGAAGGTATCGAAGGTCAAAAGTTAATGCCTCATGAAGTAATCGAGTATATCCGCGATTTGAGCGGTTCTCACTTTGACCCTGAAATTAGTCCGGTTTTCTTGCAAAACACCATTCCTTTTCTGGTAGGATCCAATGTCTTATTGAATACGGGTGAAACAGCCACGATTATAAAGATTAATAAAAATCTTTTGGCTAGGCCATTGGTCCGATTGATTCTTGATAAAGACGGTAATAAGCTTTCAACATTAATTGCCAAGGATTTGGCGACCGATTTAACTCTGTTTATTGTGGCGGCTTTGAAGGATGAAGTGATTTAGTTGGGAATTGATTCGATTTATTTTATAGCGGAAAAAAGTCTTGGAAGTTTCTTAATGCTTTATTGAAAGTGTTTTTTCAACATTTTTTACGAACAGCCATTCTGTATATGCGGAATGGCTGTTCAATTTATATTGTCACGACAACGAATTTATTTTTAAAGTATTATTGAAGTAAGTATAGATTTTGTGAAAATTTTTGTTGAGTTCGATAAAAATAGGCTTTAAGCTGCTATTAAATAAAAAGATAACGGAGGATGCAATCTTATGAAATCGTTTTAAAATTAAAGATTAATTGATAGGCAGTCGATAATATTTAGAATAGAGAATATGAAAGTCCAAGGAGTGATGAAGTGAATGTAGAGGGACTGAAGGTTGTTCTTGGGAGGTGACATCATGGGTTTTTCACCAATTCATCACCATAAGTATAGAAAACAATTAAAAGAGGATACTCCGCTCGGACCCAATCGGGGTACAGAGGAATTGTTACGGAATGTTTTGGGCCCTGATTTTTATGGTTATGATAGTAAAAATGGCGAAAATTCGTATTTAATAGACAGCAAGAGACAGAACACCCAACCGGATGTTGTAACCGTAGCCCAACAGTCTCAAAACACAAAGAAAGATCCAATCAAAAAGCTTCCGAAGTCGGTTCCGGAATCGGTTAAGGAGATTGCTATTCGGTATATTCTAGGGCTTCATGAAGAAATTATCGAGTCTAATTTATAAGGGTTGGATCTCCATTGGGTCAAGCCCGTCTCTGAAATTCTCAAGTCCGGTTAACGAACTTCAATTTTGAAGGACACTTCCAATGAAATCAGGACGGGCGGTAAAAGGGATAGTGGACTGAAATTTAAAATTCTGTAAAGTGCGGGAAACTACTTTTGGAATATATTTGAAGACCAAAAGTTAGTTGGACCCGAATACTTTTGGAATCATTACCAAACAGTCGTTGATAAACGGTAAGAGCCATTCGGTCCCTCTACAATCACTTCATCAAAGAGCCTCTTTGCCCTTAAGGGTCAAGGAGGCTTTATAATTGCAAAGTAAAGAAAATTAAGGGGCTGCCTGAAATATGATGGATGCTTTTAGGATGGCTTTTTATTTTATCCAATACCCCTTTTGAAATTCGATCTTAATGTTTTCTTGACAAAAGTAACTGCGGAAATTATAATTTTTCCTATTATCGATGGAATACCGGGAGTAACAAAATGTCAATCAATTCACCGAAATCTGATACAATGCTCCTCATACATAATCAATCTTTTGGCATGTATATGGCGGCGCGGGTATCTTCGACTTTAGCCTTTCAAATGCTGGCTGTAGCAGTTGGCTGGCAGATTTACGCCTTGACGGGAAGCGTCTTTTATCTTGGATTGGTCGGATTAGCCCAGTTTTTGCCCATGTTTCTTCTTACCCTTGTGGTTGGACACGTGGCTGATCGCTATGATCGTCGTTGGGTTGTGCAAATATGCCAATTGATTCAGGGCCTCGGGACGGTATTTCTAGCGGTCGGCAGCTACATGAACTGGCTGAATAAAGAGAGCATCCTGGCAATTGTTTTTCTTCTCGGAGCGGCCCGTTCCTTTGAAGGACCAACTACACAAGCTTTATTACCGAGTCTGGTAAGTCAAGAAGAATTTCCGCGGGCTGTCGCCTTATCTACGGCTTCTTCCCAGATAGCTTCGATTATTGGACCGGCTTTGGGCGGATTGTTATATGCCGCAGGATCTACTATTGTATATACGACGATTGGCGTATTGTTCTTGGGGGCAAGTTTATTAATTTCACGGATTCAAATGAATTCGGTATCAGCTAAACGTGAGCCCGTGAGTTTACAGTCTTTATTTGCCGGGATCGTTTTTATTCGTAGCCGCCCAATTATATTGGGCGCGGTTTCTCTTGATCTTTTTGCGGTTTTACTGGGTGGCGCTACCGCTTTATTACCGGTTTATGCCAAAACAATTCTGGCAACAGGGCCTTGGGGATTGGGATTGTTACGTACTGCCCCCGCGATTGGCGCGTTATTGATGTCGGCAGTTTTAACCCAAAAGCCCCTCCGTCATCATGTCGGCAGAATCATGTTTACGGCTGTAACCATCTTTGGATTGGCTACGATTATATTCGCGGTTTCGCGTTCGTTTGTTCTTTCCTTGATAACCATGATTATCCTGGGAGGGGCAGATGTTATCAGTGTTGTCATTCGAGGTTCCTTGGTTCAGTTGGAAACCCCTGATGAAATGCGTGGAAGGGTAAGCGCTGTTAATTCAATGTTTATCGGTACTTCCAATCAATTGGGCGAGTTTGAATCGGGCTTGACTGCTGCTTGGCTAGGGGCGGTCCCGGCGGTCCTTATTGGTGGTATGGGTACGATTATCGTGGTTATTTTATGGATCAAACTTTTTCCCGCCCTGGCCCATGCCGATACGTTGGAACAGACCATTCATGCCTAATCTCGTATTGAGTGAATTAATTTACAACTCAAAAATGGGTAGTGGAATTGATCATAAAAGAGATCCCGTAGAAAAGGGGATCTCTTTTTCAGGTCCGTAGGACATTATTCTGTGGGTGTTTCGGGTTCCGGTGCTTGTTCACCGCATTGGCTGC
Organism: Bacillota bacterium; assembly: GCA_003501335.1. Taxonomy (GTDB): domain Bacteria; phylum Bacillota; class UBA4882; order UBA8346; family UBA8346; genus UBA8346. The sequence goes on along the minus strand of DNPQ01000298.1, from coordinate 6,580 downwards.
AATATTGAGCTCCATCGGCTATTTCGGTTTTACAGCGGCTGCAATAGATCTTTCCTAAGGCGGTTCCGGTTTCCAGATGTAACTGATTCAATTCCTCTTTTTTTTCCCACAATTGTTGTTCAAGTCCGGTTATGATTTCACATTTTTGAGCAATTAAATCCTGATTGTAACTGCTTTCACCAAACATTGTATAAACGGATTGCCCCAATTCCACCTGGGAATTTTTTATTTGTTCTTCCAAATTTTCTACTTGTTTTTTAATTTTCATGTTCTCCAGGACTTCTTTGGACCGGATGCTCACATTGGATATTCCTTTTTCGATCTCTTGTCTCATTTTTTGGTAAAACTCGGCCATGATATTTCCTCCTTTTCCCCATCCACGTTTAGAGTCTGATCATTCATATGTAAATGGAGTAAAAATATTCCTTATAAAAGAGAAGATAATGGTTAAATTTTATGGAATTCGGCAGGAAAAATCAATCATTTTCGCGAATCAAACAGCAATTTGAAATGCTTATTATTTAGAAAAAAATCAGGTATACGTGACACATGAAACTGATAACACTTAATAAAATTATCGATGGTATGGTTTTGGCCAAAGACGTTTGTACACAGAAGGGTAATGTATTACTGGCCAAAGATGCCCGTCTTAAACACAGTTATGTAAATCGGCTCCAGGAGTGGGGAGTCAAATCAGTATATGTAGTTGATGCGCGAGGCGATCGGGTCGAAATTGACAAAGACTTGTATCGAGAGGCAAAAGACTCTTTGATTCAGTTGGTACAGGACTTTTATGCCGAATTTGATGAAGAACAACTTCCGCTTTCTCTGAAACCGATTATCGAGGGAGTTATTTCAAAATTAGTTGCCGATGATAACGTTTTACAAAGTTTAGTTGAAATTAAAGCATCCAATGAAAATAGTTTCCGAAATTCTGTAATGAACAGTGTTTTGTCCATTATTCTCGGGAATTCCCTGGGGCTTGATATTCATCAGATTAATAAACTCGCTGCTGGAGCTATTTTTATTCAGTCCGGGAAACAAGATCTTGCCAGAAATCTTTTTGCCGGGCCTGATTCATCAGTTATGAATAGGGAGGTTCCCGCTAATTGCCGAAAGGCTTTCGATAGATTGTGGGAAATACAAGATCAATATGAAAATGGCGTTCGTAATGTTTTAAAACACTATGAAATCGATGAGGATAATAGCTTTCCCCAGGAGTTCAACGGAAGGCCGAACTACCAACGAAACATTTTGCAGGTGGAACAATCGGCCGAAGGCGGAAATACGTTGAATATAATCCCTGAGGATGAGAAAATTTTTGATTCGAAAAAAATCGGGCAATCTTCCCAGAATACCACTCTATGGAACGATGCTGAGGAAATCAATCAACATACCCGATTTGAATTTTCTTCTGAATTAGTAAAAGTCCAGAGCTCTTCGCTATTTACCAGAGTTGCCGGAATCTTCGACGGTTATACCAATCAATTACAGCAGTTTGAAATCGGCAATCAGCATATTTCCGTTGCGGTAGATAGTAGTTTTAAACAGGTAACGAGTACTCCGGAACAGTCTGAAATTACCAAAACCGATGCCTTAAAAATTGTCAGCCGAACTTTGGCCAAATTGGATCCGGAGTTGGTTCCTCAAAATGTCATTGAGGCGACCCGCAATCTATATGACGAAATATTTTCCGATCCGGATGTATTAAATAAGCTGGTTACCATTGAAGCCCTCGACGATAAGGCTTTTCATCATTGCCTAAAGGTTAATTCATTGGCGACAATCATTGGGACTTCAATGGGTTATTCTCCGGCAAAACTGAAAGAATTAGGAATCTCAACCTTAATGGTTGATACCGGGAAATTGCAACTTGCCAGAAAATATAATGTCAACCTTCATTCCCTGGAAAATAGTGGTTCTAATTCCTTGACTCAGGTTGGTAAGTTGAGTTTTGAGCGGTTATGGGAATTAAAAAATACTTCCGATGGGTCTTTGACGCTCAACAAGTTTGAATTAAATGAACCTAATGAATCTAAGGAATTGAATGATTCCAAGGAATTGAACGGGAATGAGAAAAATAAGTTAACGGAAATTTTTACTTTGGTTGATGTTTATGAAGTTTTAATGAATGACGGTATGAATGGCCAAAAGCTGATGCCCCATGAAGTGATTGAATATATTCGGGATTATTATGGTTCTTTTTTTGCTCCCGAAGTCAGCCAAATCTTTTTGCAAAATATTACTCCCTTTTTAGCGGGTTCGACGGTATTATTGAATAATGGCGAAAAAGGCAAAGTAATGAAAGCGAACAGAGATGTCTTGGCCAGGCCGGTTGTTCAGGTGCTTTTTGATAAGGAAGGCCATCAACTTTCCGAACCCATTGAGCGGGATCTGAAGAAAGATTTGACTATCTTTATAGCGAGCGCGTTGGCCGATGATGAATTTAAAGAATAATGGTTTTTCTAAATGGTTTACGTATGGGCCAATTTTTTTTAAAAGGAGTCAATGCGAATTCCCCAAGTAAGTGGAGGTTTGTTAATGAAAAAGTGTTTGTCCCCTGACGATTTGAGGGAACTGAGCGAGACTCAAAAAAGCGCTTTACAGCATTTATGGAGGCCCAGTAAATATGATTTGGCCTTTGAAATTGTCTGGAGAGATGTTGAAAATGATAGTTATGACATTTTTCTTGTGATGATACTGGATGCCCGGGTTATGAATACTCCAGGAAATTGCGGGGTTATCTTGAAAGTGTATTATCCCAGCGGGGCGCCCCATTATGAATTAGAGGAAGCTGTTTCCCTTGGAGAAAATGATAGCGAAGATGAGGATGAAAGAGAAAGCGATAATTTTCCCGATAGTTTCACCGAAAGTGATAGTGATACCGGAAGTCAAGTCGATAATGTCGAGCCAACCGAATTAGCCGGGAAACATTATTTAAATGTAGAAAATTGTCTACCGACTTTGAATATCGGTCAAATGATTGAAATCTTGCGTGAAAATAAAGGAGAACCCAATATTAGTTTTACCCCGGAAGAAGCAATATGCTATATTGACGGAACGGAGTACTCCGGGGAAGAGCTTTGTGATGCATTGTGGGAAGCTGTGAAGGATCTCCTTTAAATGAAAGATATTTAAGAAAAAATGGATAACAGTCAATAAATATTAAATCATTCTTCAGCCGTTCCCCGCTTGGGGACAGCCAAAAACTGAATCTGGGAATTCTTTTCGACTGCCGAACGATAAGCCCATTCGCTGCGGAATAATGCCACCGGGCGTTCCTGAACATCTTCCAACAACAAGTCCCCCTGGAGATCAATTTTTGATTTGGCGGAGATGTCCTTTCCAATGAGCCAGCGTGCCATGACATAATTCAAATGTTGTAATTGAATGATGGCTCCGTATTCATTTTCCAGCCTGTAACAAAGTACATCAAACTGCAGACTACCGACGACCCCAACGATGAATGATTCAAAACCGGTGTCGGGCTGCCGGAAGAGCTGAATGGCTCCTTCTTGGGATAATTGGGTAATTCCTTTGATAAATTGTTTGCGTTTCATGGTATCGGCCGGTTGGATCCTGGCAAACTGCTCCGGCGGGAAAACCGGGAAATCTTCGAATTTCAGTTTGTGGTGTTCAGAGCATAAAGTATCACCAATCGCAAAAATTCCAGGATCAAAGAGGCCGATAATATCACCAGGATAGGCCTCATCGACGATTTCCCGTTCCTGGGCCATAAACTGCTGAGGTTGAGCCAGTTTGATCGGTTTACCGGTTTGGACATGATGAACAGTCATCCCGCGAGAGAATACCCCGGAACAAATTCGGATGAAAGCCAAGCGGTCACGGTGGGCTGGATTCATGTTCGCTTGAATTTTAAATACAAAAGCGGCGAAATCTTCACTGTCTGGCGCCACTTCACCAATGGAAGATTGACGGGAAAGAGGCGCCGGGGCCAACTGTAAAAACTCTTCAAGGAAAGGTCGGACCCCGAAATTAGTCATCGCGCTGCCGAAAAACATCGGTGTTAATTCGCCGCGGAGTATTCGCTCCATATCAAAGGCTTCCCCTGCAGTATCCAAAAGCTCAATGTCATTGCGGAGAGCCTCATGAATATTTGCTCCCAGGATTTCGGTGAAGGCCGGATCATCTGCACTGCCGATAGTGGATTGGAGAGCCCACTGACCGTGAGAACCGTCATTGTCAAATAACTCAATTTGGGCTTGGCGGCGGTTATAGACGCCCCGGTATTCCCCATCGATCCCAATAGGCCAGTTCATCGGGTATGATACAATCCCTAATACTTTTTCAATCTCTTCCATCAATTCAAAAGGATTTTTACCATTACGATCCAGTTTATTGATAAAGGTAAACACCGGGATGCCGCGTTGTTTGCAGACTTTGAAAAGCTTGATTGTTTGGGCTTCAACACCCTTGGCAACGTCTATCAACATGACTGCGCTATCGGCAGCCATTAAAGTGCGGTAGGTGTCCTCGCTGAAGTCTTGATGTCCTGGTGTGTCCAGAATATTGATTTTATAACCGTTATATTCAAATTGAAGGGCGCTTGAAGTTACCGAAATTCCCCGCTGCTTTTCGATTTCCATCCAATCAGAAACAGCATGTTTCTGCGCTTTTCTGGCTTTTACTGAGCCGGCCAAATGAATGGCCCCGCCGTAAAGAAGTAATTTTTCGGTAAGGGTGGTTTTTCCGGCGTCAGGATGGGATATGATAGCAAAGGTACGCCGTCTCTTGATTTCTTTTGTAAGTTGTTCTTTAATATCCGACATTGGATAAACCTCCGGAATTTTATCAACAAACATTTATTATATATGAAATGGAAGGGGTAATGCAAGTGCTGAAGTAAAGTTAGGCATTTTTCATAGGGAAAATACCATTGGAAAGATGCTCCATTCAATTAGGCAGGAGAATAAAAAAAACTCCCGAAATAATTTAATAGGTTTTGGTGTTTTATCGATTGTACTGAAAATACGTTAAAAATCAGCCTTGCTGAAATGTAAATTAAGGGAGGATATTGAATGAGCATCACCCAACATCGTATTCCAGTTGAAAATATCCGAGAATTTCAAGAAATAATCGAAGGGAGTCCCAAAGTAGTCGCTTTGGTTTATGCTTCCTGGTGTCCCTATTGCGTGCGGTTTTTACCGGTGTTTGAACGTGCCAGTATGAATAATGAAGCAATAAGAGAGGAGTTTTTCTTCTTTCAGGATGATCAGGAGATCATGGCGGATGAATATACAGTGGATGTGATACCAACGGTTCTGGTTTTTGAAAACGGTCAACTGATCAAACGTCTAGATGGTCAGTTAGGCGTTGGTCTTAATGAAAAGCAGTTAACTGCTTTTCTCAAGTCTGTTTAATATAGGAATAGCAAAAGAGGTTACCATGGCAATTTCCAATGAAAAAGATCGCTATTTACAAAATTATCAAGCGGAACAACAGGCGATTCAGCTTTACGAACATTTGGCGGCAGCTGAATCAAACCCCGATTTGGCTGAAGTTTACCGCAAGCTTGTGAGCACTGAACAAAAACATGCCAAGTTCTGGGCGGATAAACTCCGGGAGATTGGAATAGAAGTCCCAAAAATCAGACCCAATTGGCGAACCCGGATTTTTGGGAAGCTGGCCGCCAGGCTTGGTCCGGCTTTTGTACTGCCGTCCATTGCTTCATTGGAAAAGAATGCCGCTACTGAATATGCCGGTCAAGCGGATGCCGAATCGATTCATATGCCGGAAGATGAGAAATCCCATGCCCGGATTTTTCAATTATTAAGCCAGACCAGTCAGGGACTTCAGGGCAGCGATTTGGCTCATTTTGAAGGCCGGCATCCGGCAACCGGCGGTAATGCCCTGCGGGCTGCAGTACTCGGCGCCAATGATGGACTGGTTTCGGTATTTAGTCTGGTGATGGGTGTTGCCGGAGCCGGGATCAGTTCCCGGAATATTTTGATTACCGGTTTGTCGGGTCTTTTAGCCGGGGCGCTTTCCATGGCTCTGGGAGAATGGCTATCCGTTCAGAGCTCCCGGGAATTGTACCAGCATCAACTGGCTATTGAAGAACAGGAACTCACTGAAACCCCGGAAGAAGAGCAAGAGGAATTGACCCTGATTTATCAGGCCAAAGGGATTGACCAGACTGCCGCCCGGGACTTAGCGAAACGTTTAATTTCCGACCGGGCTACGGCATTAAACACTTTAGCCCGGGAAGAATTAGGCATCGACCCGGATGAACTGGGCGGTTCTCCTTGGGTGGCTGCAGTTACCTCTTTTTTATTATTTGCTGTCGGCGCTTTTATTCCGGTCTTTCCCTACATATTTTTTACGGGCCTTTCCGGCATTATCGCCAGCGCTGTCTGCAGTGGAGTGGGATTATTCATTATCGGCGCTGTCATTACCCTGATCACCGGCAAACATCCGGTCATGTCCGGACTACGGCAGGTTATTTTTGGGCTGGCTACTGCGGCCGTTACTTTTGGGATTGGACGGATTGTGGGCGTGAATTTGGGAGGGTAAAGATTTTCTGAGTCGGGGAGAAAATTGTCGGAGCGGTTGAGATAAT
>DNPQ01000198.1 GCA_003501335.1 Bacillota bacterium | reverse complement strand
GATTTTATTTTTTCGGTATTAAGTGAAGAATTGGGTTTTATCGGCAGTTTTGGTATCATATTTTTTTATTTTTTAATGATTTGGCATGAAATTAAAATTTCCCTTCAGGCTAAAGATAAAACCGGTTGTTTAATTGCAACGGGCATCGTTTCAATGTTTCTTTTTCACGTTATGGAAAATATCGGTATGAATTTAGGAATTATGCCAGTTGCGGGTATTCCCTTACCATTTATCAGTTTTGGAGGCACTGCTATGGTAGCCAATCTAAGCGCAATCGGTATTATATCAAATATCTGGATTCATCATCAAAAGATTATGTTCTAATGACTGATTGTTGCTCTTCCATTTCAGCTTCGCTTATATTATGATTAGATAAACACTTTTTGGTGTTTATTTTTCATATCTGGACGATATAGAAATTTTGATTTGTCTGATGGATGGGGGTATGCTTGGTGAAAAAAGTTTTAGTGGTTGACGATACCAAAAACATCCGGACATTATTAACCATGTGTTTAGAGTTAGAGGGTTATCAAGTGATCACTGCCTGTAATGGCAGAGAGGCTTTGACACTTTTGCAAAGTGAACCATTGGATCTAGCTTTTTTAGATATCAAATTACCGGAAATTACAGGCACTGAGGTTTTTAGAAGAGCCAGAGAGGATGGCGTAAATACCCCGATTATTATAATGACTGCCTTTGCTACAGTTAAAAATGCAGTTGAGTGCACTAAACTTGGGGCTGTATTATATTTGCAAAAGCCTTTTACTGCAGAAAAAGTACGCCGCATATTGCAGGAAATTACTCAAACACTTTCCCCCAAAAAACAAGATGTTGAGGGTTATCTTTTAAAGGCCAAAAATTTGATCGCTGTTGGAAAATTAGCTGAAGCTTTTGAGCTATTGAAAAGTTCTTTGGCCATTGATCCTAGCTATGGAGAAATTTATCAGTTAATTGCAGCAATCTATACTGCGCAAGGGGATAGTAAAGAGGCTGAACGTTTTCAGACAATAGCAAGGCAGTTTGAGGATACTTCAATCTCATAGAGTGTAAGGAGTTTATTACAATGAATGCCAGCCTTTTTCGATCGGGAACCAGTTTACGTTGGAAAATTTTGCTTGGTTATATGGTTATTGCTGGTTTACTTTTAATTACCAGCATTTGGGCTATATATAACTTCATCAGCTTGAATCAAGCAATTAAGGATATTATGGTAGCCAGCTATCGGAGTGTGGTTGCATCTCAAAAAATGATTGAGGCGCTGGAGCAGCAAGATAACGCAGCATCATTTTTTTGGTTCGTAAATTCTGATGCTGAAAATATCAGTAATTTTTTAACCAACCAACAAGAATTTAGTAAATGGTATACTATTGCCGAAGGAAATGTCACTTTTCGAGGAGAAAGGGAGACTTTACAACGGATTCATGGAGATTATCATTTATACCTGATTTATTTTCAACAGTTCAGAGAAATGTCGCTGCTGAATTCAAACCAGATGAAAGAATATTATGTAACGCGGCTTACGCCGCAATTTAGAAGAGTCAAAAAAGAATGTTATGTTTTATTAAATATCAATCAAAATCATATGGTAAGGGCTAACGACCGGGCCAAGTCCAATGCCCAAAAAGCGATTTTTTCAACAACTTTTGTATCGGTTCTAGCTTTATTTCTTGCGATCCTATTGGGCTATAGAATTTCGGCTATTATCATTACCCCGACTTTAAAATTAACTGAGTATGCCAAAAAAATTGGTGAGGGAGATCTGGATCAAACCATTCAAGTTGAAACCAAAGATGAAATCGGGAGACTGGCTGAAGAATTCAACCGAATGGCGCAGCGACTCAGGGAATACGATAAACATAATATTGAAAAATTAATAGCCGAGAGAAGGCGGGCAAATGCCATCGTTCGTAGTATCCCTGACCCTTTAATTGTTGTTGATGCTGATTATCGGATTATTGCGATCAATTCGGCAGCGGAAAAGTTATTTCTAATTAAGGAAAAGCAAGTGAAGGGAACCCATATTTTGGAAGTTGTCAATAACGAAATGATTTTCAATACCTTGAAAGAAAGCGCAGAAACTCACTTGCCGATTCGCGCGATGAGCATGGATTCGGCACTGGCTTTAAATGTAAACAATTCGGTGTATCATTATTTACTAGAAGCAACCCCAGTGGATGATAAAGAAGGAAATTTAATCGGAATAGTGGTTTTTATGGGCGATGTCACGCAGTTGTTGGAATTTGATCGCATTAAATCGGATTTTGTTTCCACAGCTTCTCATGAATTTAGAACTCCTCTTACATCAATTACTTTAAGTGTGGGGCTCCTTTTGGAACAAACCGTCGGCGCTATCAATAATAAGCAAGAACAATTGTTGCAGGTGATTCAAGAAGACTGCAACCGGCTAAATAACTTAGTCAGTGAACTGCTAGATCTTTCCCGGATGGAATCCGGAAAAATTGTAATGACCAAGGAAAGCAGTAGCCTCTCTAAAATTATTGAGGCATCGATCCAACCTCTTCAAATCCAATTGGAGGAAAAACAGATAGATTTAAAAATTGAATCCCGGGTCAAAAACTTGCCGATGTTGCTGGTGGATGCATCCCGGATTGCTTGGGTTTTTAATAATATTATCTCTAATGCTATCCGCTATACATCTGAAAATGGTCTTATCCAGATCGATGCACTAGTGAACGGTGAATGGGTCCTAGTTTCAGTCAAAGATAATGGAATCGGTATCCCCAAAGAATACCAGTCTAAAATCTTTGAAAAGTTTGTACAGGTTAAAAATAATGACGAATATATCAGTGGAGCTGGCTTGGGGTTAGCGATCACCCGAAAAATCATAGAAACTCATGGTGGGAAGATTTGGGTAGAAAGTGAACTGGGGGTGGGGAGTACTTTCTGTTTTACGCTTCCTTTGGCTCCAAATTCTGAGGGCGGTTTTGTTTGATGAAGTCGAAAACTAGAATTTTACTGATTGAGGATAATCATAATATTTTGCTGGTCGAAAAGATCTGCCTTGAAGCAAGTGGTTTTGAGGTACTAGAGGCAGAAGATGGTATTCAAGGTTTGGAAATGGCTATTAATAATCAGCCTGATCTGATTTTGCTGGATATTCTAATCCCTAAGATGAATGGTTATCTGGTATTGGAGGCCTTGCAAAACAATAACGCCGCCAGCAATATCCCGGTATTAGTTACCAGTGCAAAAGCACAGGCTGGTGATTTGAAGCAGGCTTTTGCCTTTAACATTCAGGGATATTTAATAAAACCCTTTACCAGTCAAGAGCTGCTCTCTAGAATTCATGAAATACTAGGATAGATTAAAATAATGAGGTTTGAATTCGTTATATTGAATGAAGGCTAAATAGGCTGCCATAAAAGAGCTGAACTATTTTTTGGCAGCCTCATGAAATTATATTCTTGAAGTCGAGTCGTTTTTTTCAAGAAAATGATCCATCAGTGTATGACCATTTTCAATGTAAATATTCGTTTGACGAGCTGTTTCTTCATCAAAGCTTCTTAGTGTACCAACCTTTTCTCCTGGATAATAACGATAAATAACAAAAGGAATCGGATCGGACACATGGGTTTTTAAAGTGAGTGGAGTAGGGTGATCGGGCAAAAGCATAATCTTAAAATCTTTAGTGACCTTTGGCATTTCTTGCAATAAAAATCCTAACACCTCAGAATCGATTTTTTCAATTGAAATGATTTTATTTTCTACTTCCCCGCGATGACCTGCCTCATCAGGCGCTTCAAAGTGGAGGTAGACGAAATCCTGTCCTTCTTTGAAAGCATTCAAAGCCGCTTCAGCTTTGCCACGAAAGTTAGTATGTACATTGCCGGTAGCTCCCGGGACGTTAATCACTTTTAAGCCAGCACAAACTCCTAAGCCTTTCGCTAAATCCACTGCCGAAATAACGGAACCCTTGAGATGGTATTTTTCATAGAAGCTTTTAATAGATGGCTTTTTACCCTGCCCCCAAAGCCAAATGGAAGTGGCTGGCCGCAATCCTTTTTGAATCCTTGCCTCATTGATAGGATGATTTTTAAGAATTTGAATACTTTCTTCCATCAGTGATAATAGCTGCGCTGCTCCATCACCCTTTGGCAAATGGTCGGTAACCGGATGATCGGAAATGTCATGAGGGGGAGTTAATTGGCACTTCATCGGTCCATTATGCCACACCATCAAATGACGATAACTGATACCGGGATAAAAGGAAAATTGTTCCGAATTAAGTGCTTTTGCGATATCTCTCATTAAAACTTCAGACTCTGCAGTTGTAATTTCATCCGAACTATAGTCAATCATGATTTTTTCTCGGTAAGAAGGCGTCTCTGACAGGGTGACCAAATTGCAACGAAAAGCAACATCGGTTGGGCTAAGTTCAATTCCCATACTGGCAGCTTCAAGTGGAGAACGTCCTGTATAATACAAATGAGGGTCATAGCCCATTACCGATAGGTTGGCGACATCACTCCCCGGGGGTAGCCCGGCTGGTACGGTTTTTACAATACCCAATTCTCCTAAACTAGCCAGTTTGTCCATAAACGGTTTTGCACTGACTTGCAGGGGAGTTTTCCCGTTAAGCGCGGGAACTGGATAATCCGCCATTCCATCACCTAAAACAACTAAGTATTTCATGGTATTGCACCATCCTAAAATAGAAATCTGTAGTTTACAGTTTGTATTTTTTTCTTTATAGCCAACAATAATTATACCACTGGCAGCGCTGGCAGAAGAAAATTTTTTTGTATCCAATTTGAATAGTTTGTAAATTTGAAGTGATAATTTCAAAAGGTGAAGCTTAACAATTTAACATCATGTTCACAAACATTTTTTTATTATCATGTCGGACAAACCCTTGAATTGATTGCAAATTTATTTTATACCGAAACTTATTTTTCAATAAATAGCATAGTGCTAAGGATTTGGAAGATTTGCTGAGATAATCAAACGTGAATAGCTGGATTTTCTTGTTTTTAACAATAATCTGCTTTTTTTGATAAAAGCATAGTTTTGCTTCCCTATAGAAATGGTGGTAGATTAAGCATTATGTTTTTACGCCTAATCTCTGTAAAGAAAACGGGGGAACCATTCCTGGGGTGAATTAAGCTTATTGCTTTACAGCAAAGCTTAAGGGGTTTTCTTCTTCAACCCTAATCCGTCAGCTAACCTCGTAGGCGCCGAAGAGAGGCAATGGCCAAAATTAACTTTTTTAAAGTTAAAACTACACCATGGGACTCCCGGATGTAGTTTTTTTGTTGGGAAAAATTAAATGAGGTGACTTTTATGAGTTGGTTAAAACGGTTTATAATTGGAAAGCCATTAGATAACGAGGCGTTGAAGGATGAAAAGTATAGCGTTTTTTGGGGATTGCCGATTTTATCCAGCGATGCCATTTCCTCAGTTGCCTATGCAACTGAGGAAGTTTTGATCGTTTTGATACCGGCTGTCGGAGTACTGGCTTTTAAACCATTAATCGGTATATCATGGGCAATTATTGGATTGTTGGCAATCTTGACATTTTCTTACCGTCAGACCATTATGGCTTACCCTGGCGGTGGAGGAGCCTACGTTGTGGCCTCCGAAAATTTGGGATCGTATGCCGGAGTTGCCGCCGGTTCGGCTTTGGCGATTGATTATATTCTAACCGTAGCCGTAAGTATTTCTTCAGGCGTTTTCATTATTTCTTCCGCTTTTCCAATTTTGTTGAAACATCAAGTTTTACTCGCCTTAATCATTTTAGGCGTTATTTTAATCGGGAACTTACGCGGTATTCGTGAATCAGCCAAATTTTTCGGTGTACCGGCTTATGCTTTTATGTTTGCCATGATGAGTATGATTATTGTGGGAGTCGCCAAAGTGTATATTTTCGGCAAAGTTCCTATGGGCCCGGCTCACCTTTTAGGCGTAGGCCCCGAACCACTCACCATTTTTCTGGTACTGAAAGCCTTTTCTTCAGGTTGTGCTGCTTTAACCGGTGTGGAAGCAGTGAGTAATGCAGTTCCTAATTTTAAAGATCCAGCTCCTAAACATGCTAATCGTGTATTGTTATTGCTGGCTTTTATTGTCTTATGTCTATTCGGTGGTATATCTTTTCTGGCATATCTTTATCATGCAGTTCCATTAGCGCATGAATCAGTTCTTTCGCAGATTAGTACCCAGATTTTCGGCCATAATTTCATGTATTATTTTATTCAAGTGGCTACGATGGTTATCTTGGTTATGGCTGCTAATACGGCTTTTGCCGGATTTCCTATGCTGTTTTCCTTAATGGCACGGGATGGTTATGCACCCCGGCAAATGACTCAGCGCGGCGAAAGGTTGAGCTATTCAAACGGTATTTTAGTGTTGACTTTGATTGCCGCGTTCTTAATTATCATTTTCAATGCTAGTGTTACAAGGTTAATTGGTCTTTATGCGGTCGGGGTTTTTATTTCATTTACCCTTTCCCAATCAGGAATGTTTATGCACTGGCTGCGGCGGAAAGATAAAGGTTGGCATTATAAAGCGGCGATCAATGGATTTGGCGCCATCGTAACTTTTATTACCGTATTAGTAATCGGAAATACTAAGTTCTTTATGGGCGCTTGGATTGTGATTGTTGCTATTCCCATTTTAATGGCGATGTTTATGAAAATTAAGCGTCATTATAAAGCAGTCGCTGAGCAATTACGCTTAAAGCCGGAAGAATTAGGCGCATTGGATTTTTCAAAAGCGACTTATCGAAATCATGTGATTGTACCGATAGAAAGTATAAATAGAGCCAGCGTCCGGGCTTTACGTTATGCCAAGACCATCTCCGATAATATTGTAGCTTTTAATATCGCGACGAATGAAGAAGCTGAACACCGGTTTAAAGAAAAATGGAATCAGCTCAACACCAATATACCTTTGATTGTTAAATATTCACCGTACCGGAAAGTCGTTGAACCGTTGCTGGATTTTATTGAATCCTATGAAGAACATAATTATCAACCAGGAGATATGATCACCGTGATTTTACCGCAGTTTTCGGTGTGTCATTGGTGGCAAAATATCCTGCATAATCAAAGCAGGCTATTTATTACCCGCAATTTGTTAAAGCATAAACACATCGTCATCGCGACTATTCCTTTACAGCTTAGACAAGACCAAATGGTTATCGAAGAGGCTCACCAAAAAGGAATGGAGTCATTTGATAATCCTCAAAAGAGATCGAGTTAATGAGAATTTTATTTTAGGACATCGTGCAAAAAAGGGACTGCTCATTTATTTTTGAGCAGTCCCTTTTTTGTGTGCGGTTATAAGGGCTTTATTAACTTTTGTTCACCGAAACGTAAGAATCGTTATTGAATTTAAGAATCCATATGCTGTAGTGATAAACCGTATTATTGAAATAATATATTTTAAATCCATGCGATATCGTATGGATTTTATGGTTCTGATTGAGAAATATGAAGCTATTTTATTCATACAGAAGCAGACACTATGGATAATTATTTTGGATCAGTCAAGTGCCTTTTGCTCCAATATCTCATTGGTGGTAAATTAAGCAGTAAACTTAATTGCCTAATTTCCAAAAAGAAAACGGGGGAACCAATCCCAGGGGTGAATTAAGCTCCCTGTATCCACAGTGAGCTTATAGGGTGACTCTTCTACCCTAATCCGTCAGCTAACCCCGTAGGCATTTGAAGAGAGGCTTATTGGTTTGAAGTTTAGACTTATTATTTCACTTTTAAGTTAAAACTACACCAAGGGACTCCCTGGTTGTAGTTTTTTTGTTGATAAAATAAATTGAGGTGACCTTTATGAGTTGGATCAAACGGATTTTAATTGGAAAGCCATTAGAAAATGAGGCATTAAAAGAAGAAAAATATTCTGTGTTTTGGGGGTTACCTATCTTAGCCAGTGATCCAATCTCGTCGGTTGCTTATGCTACAGAAGAGATTTTGTTAGTATTAGTACCGGCGATTGGGGCACTCGCTTTTCATCCATTAAGTTGGATTTCAGGCGCCATCGTAATGCTATTGGTAGTTCTGACTTTTTCATATCGTCAAACCATTAAGGCCTATCCAAGCGGCGGGGGAGCCTACATTGTGGCCTCCGATAATTTGGGACAATATGCCGGGGTGATTGCAGGTTCGGCTTTGGCTCTTGATTATATATTAACAGTAGCGGTCAGCATCGCAGCTGGTACTGCGGCAATTACTTCAGCTTTTCCTGCTTTATTTCAACACCAGGTGGCAATATGTTTAGTTATTTTAATAATATTATTTTTTGGTAATCTACGTGGAATTAGAGAATCTGCTAAATTATTTGGGCTTCCGACATATGCCTTTATAATATCGGTTCTAGTGATGATTATTACCGGAATTTTAAAGGTAAAAATATTTCATTATGTTCCTTCTGAACCAATGATTCATCTTAAAGGTGCTCTTGAACCTATTACTATTTTCTTAATTTTAAGGGCTTTTGCATCGGGCTGTACCGCTTTGACCGGTGTAGAAGCAGTGAGTAATGCGGTTCCTAATTTTAAAGAACCAACCACCAAACATGCCCGCGAGGTCTTATTATTGCTTTCCTTTTTTGTATTTATTTTATTTGCAGGGATTTCGTTCCTTGCCAATGTTTATCATGTAGTGCCGATTGAAGGCAAAACAGTACTTTCACAAATTGCAGCGGAAATCTTCGGAGGTCATAATTGGTTTTTTTATTTTTTCCAATTTGTGACAGCATTAATTTTGGCTTTAGCAGCTAATACTGCATTTGCCGATTTTCCGATGCTATTTTCGGTTATGTCCCGTGACGGTTATGCACCCCGTCAATTGTCGATTCGTGGTGAACGGTTAAGCTTTTCCAATGGGATAGTGGTATTAACTTTGATTGCCGCTTTATTGTTGGTAGTTTTCCGCGGGGATACCCATCGGTTGATTCCTCTTTATGCGGTGGGTGTTTTTATCTCCTTTACTTTGTCTCAATTTGGAATGTTCATAAAATGGATACATTCCAAAGAAAAGGGTAGGGCTTATAAGGCCATCATTAACGGTACCGGAGCCGTGGTTACACTGGTTACTGTCGTTATCATCGGTTCAACCAAGTTTATTCATGGAGCCTGGATTATTATTGTGGTGATTCCAATTTTAATGACCATCATGATTAAGATTAAAAAACATTACACCGCTGTCGCTGAGCAATTACGACTAAAGCCGGAAGAACTAAAAGCGTTGAACCTTTCCAAAACAACTTATCGTAATCATGTTATTGTCCCTGTCGAAAGCGTAAATAAAGCCAGCGTTCGGGCGCTGCGTTATGCCCAAACCATTTCCGACAATGTGGTGGCTTTTAATGTAGCTATTGACGAAGAAGCTGAAGTGAGGTTTAAAGAAAAATGGAATTTTTTGCAGACTAATATCCCGTTGATTGTTAAATATTCGCCTTATCGGAAAGTAGTGTCTCCTTTAATAGAGTTTATCGAATCCTATGAGGAACATAGTTATCAGCCAGGAGATATGATCACTGTCGTATTGCCGCAATTTTCAGTCAACGCATGGTGGCAAGTATTTCTCCATAACCAAAGTCGTCTGTTTATTACCCGTAATTTATTAAAACATAAACATATTGTGATTGCTACCATACCTTTACAACTAAAACAGGATCAAGAGGTTCTAGATAAAAAGCATAAATAAGAATAAAAGTCGTTAATGAAAGAAATGGATGTTAGGGACCAAGGAAACATCACTGGTTAATCTATGCTTGACAATTTTCGAATACCGGTGATATATTTAAATAAATATAAAAGAATACATTAAGTGAATACTCATCCAGAGAGGCGGAGGGAATGCCCTGTGAAACCTCGGCAACCTATTCGAAGCCCAATTTTTGATTAAAGAATGTGGTGCCAGCAGGTGTTCCTGCAAAAGATGAAAGGCCAGATTTAGCCTCTTTTCAAGAGGCTTTTTTGTTGGAAAATACTATTGAATTGAAAAAGTTTTTTAAATTCAACCATTGTCAATAGACAAAGCAGGAGGTTCTCATGTCTCGAAATTTACCCGATTTAACGAAGGAAGTCTTACTTGGTGATGGCGCGATGGGCACGATGATTCAACAGACTGGAGTATTGAAACCGGGTCA
>DNPQ01000229.1 GCA_003501335.1 Bacillota bacterium | reverse complement strand
ATTTTAGTTGATTCCAAGGCGGACATTTTAATTTATGGAATGGGGGAAAAGCCGGTCGTCGAAATTGCCGCCCGGTTGGCTCAGGGTGAGGCCGTAGACCGGATTCAGGATATACGGGGAACTGCCGTATTAAGAGCACTATCCAAAGAGACGAAACCGGATATTGACCCCCACCAAATCGTGGTTCCATCCTTCGAAGAGGTTAAAACAGATAAGCTCAAATATGTCGAGGCTTTTCGCGTTCAATACCAGGAACAGGATCCGATCCGCGGTCAGACGATTTTACAGCTTCACGGTGATCACTATCTGATTCAAAATCCCCCGGCTTTTCCCTTATCGGAAGGAGAGATGGACCAGATTTACGCTTTGCCTTACCAAAGGACCTACCATCCGGTCTATCAAGTCGCCGGCGGAGTTCCGGCCATTACGGAAGTGGAATTCAGCATCACTTCACACCGGGGTTGTTTTGGAGGCTGTTCATTTTGCGCCCTTACTTTTCATCAGGGCCGGATGATTCAAAAACGCAGCCAGTCTTCAATCATCAATGAAGCGGGGAAGCTAATCTGGTCTGAGAATTTTAAAGGATACATTCATGATGTGGGGGGGCCGACCGCTAATTTTCGCAACCCTTCCTGCCGGATACAAAAAGAAAAAGGGGTATGCAAAGATAAACAATGCATGGCTGACGGTGGATGTAAAAATCTAGAGGTTGATCACCGGGAATATTTGCAATTATTAAGAAAGCTCCGGGAGATTCCCGATGTTAAAAAAGTGTTTATCCGCTCCGGCATCCGTTTTGATTATTTGATGCTGGATAAAAATGACGAGTTCTTCGAAGAACTTTGCGAACATCATGTTAGCGGGCAATTAAAAGTTGCCCCGGAACATGTGGTCGACCGGGTCTTGAAGTTGATGGGAAAACCCAGCCGTCAGGTTTATGATCAATTTGTCAAAAAATTTAAGGCTATCAACCAAAAACTCGGTAAAGAACAATATCTGGTTCCCTATTTAATCTCCAGTCATCCGGGCAGTGATTTAGCGGCTGCCATCGAGTTGGCCGAGTATTTAAGGGACAATCACTATACACCGGAACAAGTGCAAGATTTTTATCCGACACCGGGCAGTTTGTCCACTTGCATGTATTATACCGAATTGGACCCCCGCAATATGGAACCCGTTTATGTTCCCAAAACGCCGAAAGAAAAAGCCATGCAGCGGGCATTGCTTCAATACCGCCGTCCGCAGAATTATAGGCTGGTTTCTCAGGCGTTAATAGAAGCCGGACGGGAAGATTTAATCGGTTATGGGCCCAAGTGTCTGATTCGTCCAAGAACAACAAGGCCGAGGGGAAATAAAAAATTACATATTCACTCCTAAAATGTGAAGGTAACGGGCGGCAACCCATTGATAGGATGAAAATTTCCGATCTAAAAAATCCGGAGTATGAGTTGCTACGAAAATCTGGTCGGGATTGTTGGGAAAACCGATTTTGGTGACTGCTAAGGAATGATTATAATGCTGCTGGTTTCCAAAGAAAATTTGGATAATATCTCCCGGTTGAATCTGAGATAAAGAGACTTCTTGAGCAAACGGACCTTGTTCCCGGTTACGGATCAGGAATTGATACAGGAAATCGACCCCCGTCCATGACGGGGATTTTTCATTACCGTTGATATAATACCATCCGTAAACATGGGTATAGTTCATGACGGTCGCTCCGCTAAAAATAACTTGAGAAGCGAAACTGGTACAGTCGCCACCCAGGTTGGTATAATCATAAAACCGGGGGTTTCTTCCTAAAGCCCATCGAGTAGCATATTGAACTGCATCTTCCCGGTTATAAGGCTTGGTTTTGAGAACTGCCAAAATTTTCACCGCCTTGTTTATTTTATTGATATCAATTAGTTTTAGTGCTTGGAAACAATTTTCAGTTTCATGAAGCAGGATCATTTCGAAAAAATGCTAAAGATTTAAGAGAACCTGACCGATTTCAAAAAAAGATATTGCTAACCGTCAATCGTTCATTAAAGGAGATCCCTCACCTTTTTTCGGTTTCATCCGGATCGGGTGTAGACACGCCTTTTTTATGCAGTACTTAATTTTGCTCAATAATAATGGATTGTAAATATACACATATGGAGCATTCTATGAAACGCAAACATTTTTTGCTAATTTCTGGGTTATTAATTTTTTTGTTGAGTAGTATTGCAATTCCACAAACTTGGGGTCAAACAGAGCCGACCTTCGTGATTGTAACCTATGGTTTTTGGGGGAGTCTCGACCGGTTACCATCCAAAGATCCTTCCTGGCTTGAGCGGTCCCCTTACCCGCATATCCGGAAACGACAGGATGCTTCTTTTTTAACCAGCCCCAGTTATCTTCCGATTCCTCAATCCATGCTGGCGACCGGTGAAGGACCTTCCGTTTCGAAATATTTCTTTTGCTCCTATTATCAGTTGGAGCATGAAATGGCTTATTGGGCAAGACGTATCAATAAGCGGGAACACAGAAAACGGATCAAAATTTTTGATAATTGGCAAGTTCTGCAAGATCAACATGGTAAACAGTCCCTCGCTGATATTAATGTAATCTATTTAAAATATGATTGGCGTTTGGATTTACCACAGGTTGAACGGGATTATGTCGATCCTCTCGTTCAATTCATCGACCAGCGTTGGCCAGGAGCCGAGCTTCATTGGGTTGGTCACAGTTTGGGCGGTATTGTTGGCCGATATGTGGTCTCACGTCATCCGGGACGTTTTACTTCGTTAATATCGATTGGCGGTCCCCAGTATGGAATTTATGAAATTGGAATGCAGTGCCGCGGCGAGCGAGTTACGTACAATGGCAAGTGGGATTTGGAAAACGCCCAAGAATTTGGTTTATCTGTTGCTGAAAAGTTCTTTTTCGGCACCCATACCGTAAAAACGGGGGCGCTTTTTCCGGCGACAGCGGCAACATTTATCAACCATTATTTGCCGATGATGAATTGGATGGATCCCAAATCAGCCAATTTAAGCGACGGTTTTGGTTCATTACCCAAATTACATGAAGCGGTCCCTCATGCAATTTCTATTTATGCATTGGGGTTTGGCAGTTACGACTTGCAGGGGAATTATCATCCGTTGCTTCCTGACAGTTATGGAGTGGGGCCGGGTCTATTGCCCAGTAAGAATTCGCCGCCGGCGTATGCATTGACCGGTGATGGCCGGGTTGATCCGGTAAGCGCCATCGGCCCCTTTCGGAATACTCTTTGTATTGGTAAAAATTACTCCCATGGCAGCATGATGTGGTCACCCATGATTTTGACTTTTTTAATTGATCGCTATTACTTTCAAGGAAAAATGAAACCCCAGGATTTGTGGCGATCCATGAAGAGAATGAAGGTGCCTTTTATCGAAAGGAAAAATCGAATTCAATGGGTTCTGAAGGCCAGGGAAATGTGGGATAACCGAAGCTAATGGTTGCTCGTGAATAAATCTTTTGAATTTATTTTGGGAAAGGATGCTATTTTTTAGGATGAATACAGAATCGGATACGTTATCTATAAAACCTGGAGTATACCGGCATTACAAAGGTAAAGAATATCAGGTTATTGGTATTGCCAGGCACAGTGAAAGTTTAGAAGTCTATGTGGTTTATCAGGAATTATATGGTGACAAGCAGTTATGGGTTCGACCTGCGAAGATGTTTGTGGAATGGGTTAACCTAGAGGGACAAAAAAAGCCCCGCTTTGAATATCTGGGCTCATGAAACTGCTCGACAAAACTGGAGACTGCAATTAACTATTGTCACGCAAAGGCCGCAAAAAATGATAGGCTAAAAATTTAAGAGTCTTACGGCTTTGCGTGATGATAGCTTTTACATTTTTAATGGTTCTTCAAAGCAAGTAAAAGTTTAAAACTCTCGAATCGCCATACCTTTAACCCCTAGATTTTCAACATTAAGTCTGTCTTGAATCTCCCGCAATTCTTGTTCGAATCTTTCAAGATTTCCATTCATACCATTAAATTTTTCGTTGAAACGGTTATCTTTTTGACAGACCTCACTCAAAAGCTTACGGGCATCTTCCAATCGGTTAATTGCCTGAATAACTTTCATTTCTTCGACTGTACTCATGAAAATTTTTCTCCTTTAAAAGTAATCTCCATCCCAGGTTGCAGATTGGATTTATTTCCCTCTTTATATACTAGTATAAACTAAAATCATTCAATACGCCAAGATAAAATTTATCAGGGATATTTTTTGCTTTTTTTCGGGTCAATTGAGTGGAATGAAGAATTCTTTTCGGGGCACCATATTAAAAAAGTAGAAAGGAGATTCCTCGTTTGAAAATTAAAGATATTATGACGGACACAGTCGCATTTGTCGGCCCGGATACTTCAGTGGTCGAAACTGCACAGCTTATGCAAAAACATGATATTGGCGCCATGCCTGTATGTGAAGGCCAAAATATCATAGGAATTGTTACGGATCGAGACATTGTGGTCCGCAATGTTGCTCATAATAAAGATCCCAAAACAAGTACTGTCCGGGATGTGATGACTTCGCAGGTGAAAACAGTATCTCCCGATACCGGACTTTCTCAGGCGGCGGCTCTAATGTCGCAGGGTCAAGTACGGCGCTTACCGGTGGTTGAAAATAACCATTTGGTCGGAATGGTTTCCTTGGGCGATCTGGCAACACAGGCTAAATATGATGTGGAATTAGCCCGGACTTTAGGGGAGATTTCGAGTCCATCCGAGCCGGAAAATATGCAGCCGAAGAACTTTAAAGACAGATAACCCGAAGGGGGAAATATAGTGGGAGAGGATTCTTCAGAGCATGAATCATTTATAAACCGGAAGAGGCCCGCTATGGAAGGATTGATAGAACACCTGATCGGCCCAACAACTCTTATGGATCAAGTGATGGGCGGTAAACCGGACTTTCCATCAAGAAAAAATGAGTTTGAGCCGGATGCCGATAAGCTTCTAAAACAGGAGAAATCCGAAGGATCAATCAAAGATCTTTAAACCTCGATCCGGCAAGTACATTACAATTTTCCTGCTGTGACGCAGAAAGATTGGCCGGATCGGGTTTTCAAATTTTGACTTTATCATAAATAAACCAGGTAACAATTGCCAATTATCGGGATTTGGAAAATAGATAATTGGCAATTGTTAATTTACCTCTTATTCCACTTAGGCCCACCATAGTTCTCCAATTCCGCGGCAATTTTTGTTATCTTTTGAAAATAACCCGGATCCGTTGCCCAACCGGGATGGTTATTATCCGGTAATAATGCTTTTAAAAACTCTTCGGGTTGGTCCACATACTGTAACGCATCTTGGAACCAGGGCGCTTCGGCAATAATTTTTGCATAGTCGAGGATACAATCACACCAACTTTCATAGATCCGCCATTGCTGGAAATCTTGATACCAACCGAGGCGATTGCTCCATTCCGGGCCAGGAAGTTTTATTGTTTTACCTTTCCAAGAGTACCCGGCTTTGATGGAAAACAGATTATTGGCTTTCCGGACCAGCTCGGAATTTCCCCAATTTGATTCCAATGCAGCTTGGGCAAAGATGACCGCCCGGTTGAAACGGGCTTTTTTTAATTCGGCCTCGCAGCAAGCAAGGTTCATTTTATCAATAAATTCTTTCTTGGTCATGATTCTCTCTCTTTGAAATTTTTACTTTCATTCATTTTACGCACATCTGTCCACAGGCATTACCGATAAAAGTTATTTTTTATAGGGATGAACAATCTTCGATATATTGATCCATATCTCTAGGAATGGTATAGTAATGCTGGATATTATAGCAGACTAGTGCCAATTTAAAATAGTTAACCCCTTTTTTTGGCATGCTGGCCACCGGTCTGCTAGGTCATTCTAAAATTCGAGGATGGTATCATGCACATATTATCTGTTGATCAACTTAGTAAAAGCTATGGTACAAAGGTAATTTTTAAGGATATAACTTTTGGAATCAACCAAGGGGAGAAGATTGGTTTAATCGGGATCAATGGGACAGGCAAATCGACGCTGTTAAAATTGTTGGTTGGATTGGAAAGTCCTGATGCCGGTCAAATGGCTTATGCCAGTAATGCCCGGATCGGATATTTACCTCAAAATCCTTTATTTGAAGAG
>DNPQ01000132.1 GCA_003501335.1 Bacillota bacterium | reverse complement strand
ATATCGGGGGACTCGATAGTGCGGCCGAAGCTACTTTGAAACTTCCGGAGGTACCGGCCGGTAAAAAACTCATTTATACCAATATCAATATGGAAATGACTGCAATTAACGAGTTTGAAGCGAAAGGAAAGGCTGATCCCCGTTTTGCAAGACTTGCTGAAATGACCAACGCAAATCATGGTTTATGGTGCGCCGCGGCTGAAAAATATTTGTTGGAAAACTGGTAAGACCTTATTTGTTCAAGATTATATATAAAATAGTGAGAGCTTCATGAAAATGAAGCTCTTTTTTTATCGAAGACCTTTGTGCGTTAATGAATTTTTATGAAGTTATTAAAGCGCCGGAAGTTTTAATGCCGCAGGGTAAGCAAACGCTACTATGTATAATGAAAAACCCAGTGAATAGCCAAGCATTCTGATCTGGTAGTACGACAGTTTACGCTTAAAATGAAGTGAAATCATTCCTCGGAAATATTGGGCTACCAGCTCAATCGTGATTGCAACAAAGACCAAAAAGTATTGTAACATTGGATTTGTGGACCAGTGATAGAGCTTATGCATTACCATTATCATCGATATAAAAAGGCACGGAAAATGCACCGCCACTTAATCCATTTGTTTTTTCTCTTCGTGACGCATCCCCTTTTCACTCGTTTTAATCCCACAAATTAATTATATTGGACACGTCCGAAGATTCAATGGACAGTTTTATCGATTCAAAAAAACCATTCAATATTTCGCTTCATTATTAAAAAGGAAAATATGTAACATTAGAAGAAATATGTGATAATAAAAGCTATATAATACTTTAATGCATAATGTCGTATAAAGTTATAGATTAGATATACGCCATACCTGCTAAAGTCGATGGCGGCATCGTGCCGCCACATTTTGGAGAATTCAAGGGGGCATTTATATGGAGTATTTTCAACCGTATATAAGAAAATTTATAAAAACTTTAGAAAGAAAAAAAATGTCTGATAGTACTAGGACTTCCTATGAACTGGGGCTTCAGTCTTTTGTAGAGTTCATGGATAATGAATTTCCTGATACAAAGTTTGATGCAATTCTAAAAATTCATCTGGGTAGTTTTTTTGATTATTTGCGTGAGGTAAAGAAAAACAAGGGAAAGACATTGCGTGTTAAATACTTTGCAATGAAAAGTTTTCTTATCTGGGCTTTTAAGGAAGGCTTAACTGATAAAAAAGCAGATGAATTATTAGATATACCTGAAAAAGGTGAAGATCTTCCACCGGTCATAATGAATGAAGAAGAAATTGAGAAAATACGTCAAGCATTAAAAAATGGACTTCCAAAGTCAAGCTATATTGTAAATCTGCGAAGAAGGATAATGTTTGCCTTAATGTGGCATTTTGGTGCGGAAGTTTCTGAGATTTATAAACTTAAAGTATCAGATATAAATATGGGCGAGGAAAGTGTAACTTTTAGAATCCGGCAAAAGGAAAGAACTAGATCCATGAGTAAGGATTTAGTCAAATTGATGAAAGAATATCTCGCACAGATAACAGATTATAAAGAATCAGATTCATTATTTCGAGCCACAAAAGGTGAGTCTTATGTTCTTAGTACACGTATGATACAAAAGGATCTCGAGACAATATTGGATTCAACTGATATTGATAAGCAAAGAAAAATTTCCTGTTCATCAATAAGGCATACAAGAATAAAAAAATGTATCCAAAGTGGGCGGGATTCTTTAGCAGTAGCCACCTTCTTTGGGTTGGATTTATCAAGAGTGAAGCAGTACATAGAAGATTTGAAAATTGACATTAATGCTGGATTTAAATCAGATAAACCATTTTTAGGTGAATTATGAAAGAATGCCATCGTGGCCGCAATAAAAAATGGAGATGAGGGTATGACTTTTGGCAGATCAAAAAGAAATGTAGGCCTTTGGACTATAAATTAACATGAAAGAGTGGTTTCTTTTTATGTGGGATGACATTCTAAAGCCAATCATACTTTGGGCTATTACTGCTATTTTAACTTTTATTGTTTCCGAAATTATTTGGAAAAGATATTTTAAAACACATCCAAAGATTTATTGTGAAATAAAACATGGGATTCATAGTACTTATTTTGATGGTCGTAATTTTGAGCGTGTTCGATGTGAATATAATTTTATCGTTGTATTTAAAAACAATAGCTGCTATGACACTTATAATTTATCCATTATTTGGCCTAATGATATTAAACTTCTTGACGTTAACCTTGAAAGAAATAATTTTATAAAAGCGCATGACATGAAGATAACAGAATCCAAGTATGTGGTTGTTATTGATAAAAGTTTAGCGGATACTTTTAAACATCAATTAAATAAATACAGACCACCTGAATTGCAAAAGATGAGATTTAACTTACAATACGAGAATGCATACGGCAGAAAATTTATCACACAAGTATTTTGGAATAATCCCATTGGTCATAATGAAGTAGACAATAAATTCCCTTTCCGCTCAAGCAAAAAACGTTATTATAACGGTGGAGAAACCTAAAAGAACTGTTGTTAGTGGTTGCTATCCTAGCAACCTTCAAATTAGAGCCAACTGCACAGCCGATAACATCGTATCTCCACAAGGGTGCGGAAAGTTTTATCACGAAGCTTTTCAAGGAGTATATTCAGGAAGAATCGCACCATATCCGCAAAGCTAAGTCGAAGTGTCACTAAATTATACAGACACGTTAAATACTATAACCGTTAATTTGGGTCAATGTCGGCATTGTGCCGCCATAAATCTGAAAGGAGTATCAATGATGCTGTTAAATATGGATATGCAAATTCCGGATACTTTTTATATATTTATAAGTAAATACAATCCTTCAACCGCTCATCTTCTTAAAACTAACAGGCAATTTAGTTCGGCAAGTATTTCTAATTGCGCCTTAGATAAAGGATTCTTAGATAAATATATAAATGGGACTATAAATTATATACCATTTGAGCCACGTCAGAGCGAGTTAGGAATTGTATCTCCATATGGTTTAAGGGCAATAAGTGACTACGCAGTTGAATATGATGCAGAATATTACCGTCTAAAATATTTTTCATTATACCCATCCAGATTATCAGCTATTTATGCTTTTGGGAATTATGAATCCTGTCAGTTAGTTAATCAAAAATATCCTAATAATTGGGATCTTAATACAGTTAAAAAATTTAAACTTGAAAATACGCTCCCATCATTAACTAGGGTAGTAAAACTAAATATGGAAATTGTTTCTTTGGCTAGATTAGCCTATACAATCTTTAGTTTGAATGAAGAAATTAGGGAAAGTATATGGAAAAGTTATTGGTCGGGTTCCGGAAATATTGCATTGGAATTACCGGGAGCCAATTTTGAAAGAACTGTTTATAATTCAGGTGAAATTTATGAGTATTTAATTGAAGGAATAGTTAAATTGGATGATCAAGAAAATGGTGACGCCGTCCCTGGCTGTTGATTGGGAGTGATAAGTCGAAGTGTCATTAAGCTTTGTGGACGTTATTAGTACCAGCAAAAAACGTGGCATCGTAGCCGCGATAATCAAGACTTATTAAAGATCAATTTACTTCTTCTCTTCATGACGCATCCCCTTTTCATTCGTTCTTTTCTACAAATTAATTATATTAGACGCGTCCGAAGATTCAATGGACAGTTTTACCGATTTTTGAACTTAAAAAGAGACCTCTCCAAAGGAAGGTCAAAGATAATAATTTACTGCCATGGATCTAATACTTTATTTTCCTTGCTTAATTCTCTATATGCTTTACAAAATTCATCTGCCAACGCTTTCATCTCTGGTTTAAATATCGTATAGTCCTCAGAATTGTCCAGGTTATCCCAGTTCCCTTTATATCTTTTTAACTCATTCCAAAGATGTATTATTAATTCGCATTCATCTTTTGTTAGTACTTCAGACCGCTGTTCTTCTGTAACTCCGCAATCTTTCGGAAGATCTTTAAGCCTATTAGAAAGGCTCTTCCAAGAATAAATTACTGCTGCTGATAAAGTTTCTTCAACTTTATAACAATTATTTATTATTATATCTAAGCATAGTAAACGCAGCCGTTGCTTTGCATCCTTCGCCTGCCATTCCTTATTTCGGGATAAATGATAAACGGCATTACTAAAAAAAATCGTTGCCCCTGCACTTATCAGAGATATTATTAGGGTAATCCAATCTTTTAATCCTAATACATTACTATTTCCACTATTAATTATAATAGTCATATGATTCCTCTACCCTTTTTTATTCTATTCTACAATTTAATTCCAAATAAAAAAATACCTCCCTCTCGGGAGGCCACAAAGTTACCAGGGAAGACACGGCCAATAATACCTGTCTTTTATATAGGGGAAGTACTCTGTCTATACCCGCAATGCTCCAATAGCAGCCCTGGTTGCTTCATTTAATAAAATAAGCGACCGTTGCTACAGCCGCCCAAATTGCCGCGATATTTCTTTGCCGGACCAATCTACGGATCTGTTTTTTTAAGTCCTCCGATAGCTGTTTCCATTCGCCCAAGGATTGCTTCAACTCTGCCGACTGAGTCTGTAGCGTTTCCAATTGCTGAATCACCGGCTGATATTTCTGATTCAATTCTTCTAATTGTTCCTTGATAATCTTTAACTCTTGCCTGGCTTGACTGATAGAGTTTAGTGATTCTATCTTTGTCGGCTCTGACAGATTGTAACTTGTTTCCGCTTTTGCGACACCGTAATAATAGCCGATACAAAAACAATATTTATTTGAATGGATTAACTAATCTTCTAAGGAAATTTATGGAAATATAAAATATTTGGACCTTAGTCCTATGAAGTTACAATGAGGATATACCGAAAGTAAAAATATGATGCCATGATTAAATGATCTTACAACAAAGAGAGGCGAAATTTTTGCGATATAAAGGAATATGGATTGGCATTATCATTGTGTTGACGGTTACCATATTCAACGTGTTGAATTATTGGAATATCAAACAAGTTTTCAGAACCTTAAAAGAAGAAAAACTATATATTGCTGAAAAAAATAATCAAAAAACGGATGCTATCAAAGCGGAAGCTATTTACGGTTATGTTGCTGGGTATCTAAACTCAACCAATCCAAGCCTAATGACTCAGGAGATCCCGGATTTTGTTTATCTTACAGTGGAATATGCCAGGGAATTTAAAATAAATCCCTATCAATGCTTAACCATTTGCCAGATTGAAGATGGATTTGACTTACATAAAGTTGGAAGCCATGGGGAACAGGGACCGGCTCAATTAATGCCCGATACCTGGAAAATTTATTATAAAAGTTTGGGATATCGACCCAGTGATTTTTATAAATGGCAATGCAATTATCGGGTGGCCATGGCCCATTTTTCCGAATTACTGAAACAAAATCACGATCATGTCGAGATGGCCATTGGAGAATATAATGGTGGCGGTGGCTGGAGCAATATTGAATCATCCAGGATTTATGTCCAACGGTTTAAACTAGCTAACCGAGGAATTTCAAAGCTTCGAGAGGCAAAAAAAGATTTTGACGGAACATTTTAATAATGGTGAAGACTTAAAAGCAGAAACCCCTCCCTTTCTATGGATGCAAATAAAATAGATTACCGGAAATAATAGAAAGGAAAGTAACGAAAACCGGAATGGAGGGGAAAATATGGAAGAAACCGAAGGCGCCATTTTTTGTGAAATATGTGGTGCAGCCGATGCTGACCCGGAATTAGGACTATGCCCGAATTGTTTAGGTGAATCTCCGGAAAAAGGTGAAGAGGAGGATAAATCGGAAGATAACAATTAAATAGAGGTCATAGAAATCAGAAGCCGTTTAATTTACCGAAGTGGGGGATTAAGCGGCTTTATTGATTTTGACGAAATATGAATATTTTTTAAGATTTTAATGGTGAGGAACCGAGCACCATTAATAAAAAGTGTGATCATTAGCACAAAAATCGATATCATATAAAAAGGGAATTACACCGAAATAATAAGCAAACATCAAGGGAGATCAGAACAATGGGCAAGGAAATTGAGCGAAAGTTTTTGGTAATCCGGGACGATTACCGGCTATCGGAAAAACGAAACTCTATTCAACAAGGGTACCTCTGCAATGAAACTGAACAGGTTGTCAGAGTTAGATTGTACAACAAGCAAGCTTTTCTCACCATAAAGGGAAAGACAATTGGTATCACGAGGAATGAATGGGAGTATCCGATTCCATACGAAGATGCTGCAGAATTAATGCAGTTATGTAAAGGAGTCATTGAAAAAGTCCGCTATGAAGTAGACTTTAAAGGTTCAACATGGGAAGTTGATGAATTTCATGGCCAAAACGAGGGATTGATTGTTGCGGAAATCGAATTAAAATCCGAAAAAGAGGATATTCCAATTCCAGAATGGGTTGGCAGGGAAGTGACGGATGATCCTAAATACTTGAATGCCAATTTAGTAAAAAATCCCTATCAATGTTGGTGATGCCTGCAAGATGTTTTTTGATATTTGTAAAGGCTGATTTCGTACTTACCAATGAAGAACAAAGCGGGGCCGATTATCCAATCGGCCCCGTAAAAAAAGGGAGGGAGTAATGAAAAAAAGTTTTTCAATGACTTTATTATACAGATGATATATGAAAAAAAGACGTCAGCTATGTTACAAAATGTAAACTTAGAGTTAATTTTAATATTTTGTGTGGGAGAAACATAGACATTAACCTAACATCATCGAGCTGTATTCAATAAGATTGCTTGATGACACTTGAGAGATAACCCATTGTTCATGGATTAAGGAGCAAATATTTTTAAAATTATTTTTTGGGTAAATTGATCAGACTTTAGAAAATTGAATTTATTGCTTTACCTGTTAAACAAAAGGAACTGCTGTTGGATGAAGCGAATCAATCAAATGAAAAGGTTTTGTTAATTTTTTCGATGAATGAATTACCGGGGGGTCGCTTATTTGCTTTGGCAACGTACGGCTATGATGATTGCTATACTGATTGCCAGTATTATAACTGGAGTACTGGCATTTTTTGCCTATCAACACCGACATCAGACCGGAGCCAGGGAATTTGCGGCTTTGATGATCACTCTATCGATATATTCCTTTGGATATGGATTTGAACTATCATCCAATAATTTAGCACAGGTTTTATTTTGGAATAAGTTTGAATACATCGGCATTGCTTTTATTCCTTTTTTTTGGATCTTGCTAATCGGTAATTATATAGGAATTTCTCAAACGGTTAAGAAATGGATCATTTATATTTTATTCGTTGCTTCCCTCTTTACTTTAGGCGCTAATTTTACGAATGGTTTTCACCATCTCTATTATATCAACGTTAGTATTCGTCGAGAGAATCCTTTTTCAATTATCACTTACCAAATGGGACCTTTGGGTTTTGCCTATTTGATATATCTTTATTCAATGGTATTCGGCGGCAACGTATTGCTTATCACGGCCTTAACACGAACGGCCAAAATATATCGCAGTCAGATTTGGATGGTTGTTTGCGGTTCATTGATTACCTGGCTGGGAAGTATTATTTATTTATTTGATTGGACCCCCTATCAACTTGACCCGTGTCCTTTTGCATTTACATTAACCGGTTTAGTTTTAACCTGGGGAGTATTTCGTCATAAACTCCTCAGTTTATCTCCGATTGCTCGGGGCATCATCTTTGAAACGATGCGTGATGGGGTTTTGATAGTGGATATGCAAGACCGAATTGTGGATTATAACCCGGCAGCCCGGAATCTGTTCAAAGAATTAACTCCCGGAGTTATCGGGCGGAATCTAGCGGAGGTTATTCCCGATCATAAGCAATTGATTGATCAAGTCCGCAACAATTTGGAGAGAAGTGAGTTCTATGTCATTGGGAAAGATAGACGCTGTATAGATTCTCAACTTTCGTTGATCCTCTCCAACTCAAAAACGCCCATCGGGAAAAATATTATTTGCGATGATATCACTTTGCAGCGGGAGGCCCAAACACAGTTCATACAAGCAGAAAAATTAACAGTCCTCGGCCAATTGGTTTCTAATGTGGTCCATGAGATGAATACTCCGTTAGCTGCCATAAAAGCCACGGCGGAAAATACTGAACAGACTTTTATCAATCTGGGGCGCCAGTTAGCGAATGCTTTGGATGGTCTTGGTACAAGCCAGAAACAATTATGCCTGGAGATCTTTGAAAAAAGTCAAACTGGGCCTGAGTCTACGCCAATGGAAGTTCATGAAGCCTTGGAAAAATTGCTTCCTGTTTTAGAAAAAAATAAGTTGGCTGGGGCCGAAGATATTGTCTATTCCTTTGCTTTATTAAATATTGCGGAGTATTTTATCCGGTTGGTTCCGGTTATTCAAGATGAGCAGGGTCGGGTTTATTTACGGTTTATTTTAGAAAGTGCGAAGCAGCGTAAAAAAATCGCCGGCCTTTTATTTGAGGAAAAAAGAGCTGCAAGTATTGTCCGCGCTTTAAAAAGTTATAGCCATCCTTCTGCGTGAAATGCTTCCTGGTTTGAAGTTCCGCCAGCCATTGTTATTATATGAAAGGAGACCGGTTAAAACATGGCCAAACCGCTGATATTATGCATTGATGATGAAAAGAGCATTCTTGATAGCTTGGAAAGCCAACTTCAGCCCGAGTTTGGTTCAGAGTTTACCATCGAACTTGCCGAAAGTGCTGAAGAAGCGCAGGAAATCCTTAAGGAAAATTTGAGCCGGCAAGTCGATATACCGCTCATACTGGCCGACTATCTGATGCCGGGTTGTAAAGGCGACCAATTTTTAATCTGGGCCCATCGTAAAACGCCTGAAACTCGTAATGTTTTATTGACTGGACAGGCTGGTTTGGATGCGGTGGTTAATGCCATTAATAATGCTGGACTCTATCGTTATATAGCAAAACCTTGGGAAAGAAACGATTTAATTTTAACGGTCAAAGAGGCGGTTGCGAGTTTCAGGCAACAAAAAAAGATTCGTCTGCAAAATCAGGATTTACATGCTTTAAATGCCCAATTAGAGCAGATGAATCAAGAATTGGATGAGCGGGTTACCATACGGACCCAGGAACTCAATCAGCAAAAAGCTTTGTTTCGGCAAGTTTTTGACAATGCGCCGGATCCTATGGCCATTGTGGACGACACCGAAAAAATCATTCAAGTAAACCCGGCATTTTTAGGGATGTTTCAATATACTTTATCTGAGCTTCAGGATAACTATTTATCCGATCTGATTGTAGCGCCGGAAAGTCGCCCCGAATCCACTGAATTTCGGGTGAAGACCTTGGCTGGCCAGACCATTCACGAGGAAACCCAGCGTCTTAATAAAGAGGGCAAATCTATTCCGGTTTCACTGATGGCTTATCCCTTATATATTGATACTGTATCCCGGGGTACGATTGTGGTTTATCAGGATCTGACATTGAAGCGGGAAACCGCCGATTTGCTTCAACGATCGTATGCAAGGCACCGGCGTAATGATTTCTTCAATGCGCTGGCTGCAAGCCAAAAGAAGATCAGTAATGACATTTATGCTCAAGGGCAGTTGTTGGGTGTTCCTTTAAAGAGTTCTTTTTTATTATTCTTTTTAATGATCAAAGAATGGGAGATTCCTTTTGATCTGCCAAAACAGGATCAAGGAACGGGCTTTCATATTTTCGTCGATAAGATGATTGATCGGCTATCCGAAAAACCCTCAATTTACGCTTGGGATTCTCAGACCGGAATCGGGGTTTTGCATATCGTGAGTCCTGATTACCATGAAAATATCATGACTGAAAAACAAATTGCCGAGGGATTGTTGATTCAAAGCCAAGAAGATTTTCCAAAGACGAAATTTGTGATAGGGATTGCGGAATTTTGGCCGGGAATGGAACATTTTGCCAAACGTTACAAGCAGGCCCGGATTTCAGCGTTGATTGGAGCAAAGTTGCACCCGACGCAAAATATCCACCATTATCTGGAGACCGGGGCCTTCCCTTTGCTGTCGAAATTAATGGATGATGAAGAATCCGGGCGTTTTCTCGACCGGACTATCGGCAAAATCATCGAATATGATAGGGCTAACGGTACGAACCTCTTTTTGACCCTGGAAAAAATAATTGCGCAAGACAATTTACGGAAAGTGGCCGATGAGATGTTTCTTCATTATAAGACGATTATTTTCAGGAAGCAATCGATTGAAAAAATTTTAGGGGTATCGCTGGATACATTTGAAGGGCGCACTTTAGTTGGGACCGCGATGGCCCTTTATTATTTTTTCCAGATGGAAGATGATCAAGCATTACGATGAACTGGAAAAGATTTTTTCGCTTTGGGATGTTAATGGTACAGGAGATATTGAATCATGCAATGGGAACATTTGGCGGCTATCATTTCTTTGTTGATCAGTATCATCAATGGTATATTGGCGTTATTAATTTATGAGCGGCGTCGCCAACCCGGAGCCAAGGGGTTTCTGGGTCTGATGATTGCCATCATGTTTTATTCGTTTGGCTATGCCTTTGAACTTGCCGGAACGACAGTGCCTCAGGTAAAATTATGGTTGGATGTAGAATATATCGGGATTACTTTTATTCCTTTTTTTTGGATTGCCATCACTTGTGATTATGCCGGATTGGAAGGACGGACAAAACCTTTTGTTTATACCGTCCTTTTTTTATTTTCGGCGACGGATTTGTTCATGTACCTTAGTAATGACTGGCATCATTTATTTTATTCCCATTTGACTTTTGTAAAACATGGCACTTTTATGGTAACTGCCGTTCACAGGGGACTTTGGTATTGGATTGATCTGGCCTATTTGATTTTAGCTTTTGTTGCCGGAGATATTATTTTTTTGCAAATCAAAGAGCGAACGATTCCCTTATTCCGGAAGCAAATCAATTTATTACTGATCGGCTCGCTAATCCCCTGGATAGGATATATCTTTTTTGTAACGGGAAGGAGTCCTTGGGGACTGGATTTAAACCCTTTCAGTTTTTCTTTGACGGGTTTCATTGCTGCGTTGGTTTTGTTCCGTTATCGGTTGTTTGATTTATCGCCGATTGCCCGTGATAAAACTTTTGAAACCATGCGGGATGGAGTTTTAATATTCGACCCTCTGAACCGGATAGTTGATTTTAACCGGTCCGCGCAAACGATGGTACCGGAATTAAAAAATTCCTTGATCGGGTATCCGGCAACCGAAATTTTCCATCAAACTCCCGCCTTGATCCGTCAGGTTCTGGATGATCTGGAATTCAATGAATTGACTATCGGAAATGGGATGGACGTAAGATATATTCATTCGCAGATGGCGACGGCCTTGTCTGATGCTAAGGAACCTATCGGCAAAATCGTTATCTTAAGCGATATAACCGAACAGAAACAAGCTCAAGCTTACCTGCTGCATACTGAAAAGATGGCGGTTTTAGGCAAGCTGGCTTCCAATATTACCCAAGAGCTTAATGTCCCTCTTGGAGCCATAAAAGACATTGCTGAAGATGTCGAGGGTTCATTGGAACTTCTATGGCGGCAAATACCGGGACTTTTTATCAATATGGAAGGAGAGCGCCGGCAATTATTTTTAGATATCTTGCAGAAGCTTCAAAATATCCCCTATCTGACGACCCGTCAGGAACGCGACAACCAGCGAAGACTAACTTCTTTGTTACAAGAACAAGAACTTTTCAGCAGCGATAATAATGTTACCCTGAATAATATTGTTCGCTGTTTTGCTAAATTAGGAATAGCCGATGAATTCCGCCGGTATTTGCCTGTTCTTCAAGACCCCAAAGATACGGTTTTGCTTGAGTTTATTTTAACAATAGCACTTCAACGCAGAGATGCCGGGACGATTCATCAAGCCCAGAAACGAACCATCAAAATTGTAGACGGTTTTAAAAGCTATAGCGAGTCTCCCCAGACGGACCAACCGGTTTTAACCGATATTCGGGCAGGCGTGGAATCGGTTATACGGATGTACGGCAACCTCATCAAAAATGGTGTGAATACGATTACTGATTTTGAAAAGGTTCCTTCTATTCAAGGATATCCCGACGAATTGCAGCAGGTATGGATGAATCTGATTCATAATGCAATTCAGGCCATGGAAGGAAAGGGGGAACTCATGATCAGTATTCGTCATCAAGGAGATGAAATTACCGTTTCCTTCACTGACAACGGGCCTGGAATTTCTGAAGCTATTTTACCGAGGATTTTTGAGCCGCTATTTACCACTAAAAAAGCCGGGGAGGGTACCGGCATTGGTTTAGCCATTTGCCAAAAAATTGTTAAGCGCCATGGCGGTAAGATACTGGTACAATCTGAACCGGGTCGTACTCAATTTGTGGTGTGTTTGCCTATTAAGGATGGTTATTCATAAAAAATAAGACGATGGAATCCACCAATTTATTTTTATCTTCATTTTTGTTTTTTTATTTTATGACCTCGTTCCCCTCCTGCCCCTCCTAAAACATTTATAGCAGGGATTTTTAAAATTAACGAGGGGCAGGAGGGCCACGAGGGGGTAAAAAGAAAAGGCATATCTAAAATCATCGAAAGGCTTCCATCGTTTTGACTTGCTGTGATCTCAGCAAACTCAACCACTACCGGTTAAAATCGCATAAAAACTACCTTGGGTTTTGAATTTACTCTGTGACCTGTGCTGCGTTTTCTGGGGTGTGAATGCCTATTTTGATGGTCGAGATTCATAAGGGATTGAACCAGGATTAGTCAGGATTAAGCGCTTTCTTTTCGAGAAGGCGACGGATTAACCGGATTCATAAATACTTAGTCGTTGCAAATGATTGAGACCAAATCTAAAAATACATTTTTCTTCGAGGGGAACGAGGGGATAAGATAAAAATAAAAAAAGACCAGGATTAAACAGATTATCCGGCCTTTTTATTATATTTGTTTTGGAGTTTACACACTATAGGGTACATGACTAAAAAGCTTACTTCAAATGCAATAACATTTACTCTGTGACCTCTGCGCGCTCGCGGTATAAAAATTTTTTCTGGATTGCTTCCAACGCTTCGGTATGTGTGCGCAGTCGTTC
>DNPQ01000301.1:6267-6929 GCA_003501335.1 Bacillota bacterium | reverse complement strand
TTGCGCATGTTTTGGTGGACGGTGTTACAGAAACTGCTCATGTTAAAAATACCGGTCGCTGCAAGGAACTGCTTATACCGGGTTCAAGGATCATCCTGGAACGAGCCAAAAATCCGCAACGAAAAACAGCCTACTCCTTAATTGCCGTTTATAAAGGGGAGACCTTGATTAATATTGATTCTCAAGCACCCAATCAAGTAGTGGATGAAGCATTGCGTCAGGGCAGGCTGCCTCAATTTGGAAAGTTGACTCGGATTGTCAGGGAGGTCCGTTATGGCAACTCCCGTTTTGATTTATATTATGAAAAGGGATCGGTCAAAGGTTTTATCGAGGTGAAAGGCGTTACTTTGGAGCGGGATGGAAAACTCTTCTTTCCTGATGCGCCGACGGAACGCGGGACTAAACATGTCCGGGAACTTATAAAAGCCGTCCAAGCCGGATATGAGGGATGTATATTTTTTCTCATTCAGATGCGAGGCGCTGTTTCGTTTGAATCCAATTCCGTTACAGATCCCCAGTTTACGGAAGCTTTACGCCAGGCTTACGCTGGTGGAGTTCAAGTCATGGCCTATGATTCGTTTGTGACAGAAGATGGGATTCAAATCGGCAGTCCGGTTGGGATCAAGTTATAATTTGGGTTGGCAGTTTAAACTGATTATAAA
>DNPQ01000301.1:0-5947 GCA_003501335.1 Bacillota bacterium | reverse complement strand
GGCTTGGCCATGGCTGCCGCCCTTTATGATGGGGATGTGGAGGTTGATCTGATCGCCCGGGGCGCTACCCGAGAGAGCATTGTTAAAAACGGGATTATTCGAAAAGGTATTTTTAAAGATATAAGTATACCGGCCCAAAAGGTCAGGGTTTTCGAACATCCGGGCGAAACAGGCGTTCGTGGGTATGATTATGTCCTTATTTCTGCGAAAACCACGGGTAATGCAGAGATAGCGGAACAGTTGGGTAAGTGCGGCCAGGGACTGGTCAATGCTTCCGGAGGCCTGGTTTTATGTCAAAATGGGTTTCGCAATGAACAATATTACTTTAAAGTTTTAGATAAACGGCAAATCTATACAGCCAGTTTTGCCATTGGTTTTCAAAGGCCCGAACCCTATATCAGTCAAGTTACCGTTTTTTCATCACCGATAACCATAGGAAGTCTGTTCGACGGGGATTTACAACATTTGAATCCTCTGGTGAAAGCCTTGGAAAATGGCGATTTACCGGCGAGGGTTTCTCAGACAATCGAAAAAATATTGTGGGCTAAAATGCTTTATAATTGTGCCTTAAATCCGTTAAGCGCCCTCCTGAAAGTCAACTACGGCGGACTTGGGAAAAGCCCGGACGCTGTTTTCATCATGAATCACTTAATTGAAGAAATCTTTAGGGTGATGAAGGCCGCCGGATTTAGTACCTTATGGAATGATGCGGCTGCCTATAAAAAACAATTTTATGAAAAAATCTTGCCTCCTACCTATGAGCACCGTTCTTCCACCCTTCAGGACATGGAACGCCGGATTAAAACCGAGATAGACAGTTTAAATGGTGTTATTGTAGACCTTGGAGAGGAATATCATGTGGATGTGCCTTACAATACCATGATCTTGCGGATGATTAAGACAATGCAATCCCTATATTGAGAAAGAATCGGTATTTTACGTTTTCCCAGATTTTCAATTAGATTATCATTTAGCTGGAATATTGGATAGCCAAACCTCAACCGCTGACGGATTTTTTTAAAAATCCGGGCGTCCCCGATTTTCCAAAAGACCCCAACCGTGAATCATTGGAATTAGGATTAGTACCCTATAAACTGTGGTACTCTAATGTTAAATTGTGCTCCAAATTTTTTTCATTGGATGGTACAGTTATTATTTTCGATGCCGATTTGCGGTGAACTTTTTTAGGAATACAAATGGGTCTAATCCGGGTGATTTCAATTATTAATCGCAAGCAAGCCAATGCACTTTTTAAAAAGCTCAGTGAAGTCGAAAGAAAGTTGGAGCGGGCCAATTTGGCAGAGTTTATGCAGCTTCTGCAGCGACCGGCCCGGCTGATCTTTTTGAATTTTTTGGGGGGGCTGGCGCGCGGATTTGGGATTGCGATTGGTCTAACTATTATCGCTAGCTTGTTTATATTGATTTTAACACGGTTAGCCTCCTTAAACCTCCCAGTCATCGGGGCCTATATTGCCGAGTTGGTAAAGATCGTCAATCAGCATCTTAAATTATATTCTTAACCGAATATCCGTGGATGTATGGGGCAAATTAAATCAATTCATACTGGTAAAGCAGAGGTACAAATGAGCGGGAAAGGAAAAAACGATGGATAGCGAGCAACTGAATCATTTGAAAAAACGTTTATTAGAAGAAAAAGAGCGAATCGCAAGCAAATTAAATAGCACTTCCGATTTTCAACTGGATCAACCCTTATCGGAGTCTATTAGTGAATTATCGGTGTAT
The DNA here is from genome assembly GCA_003501335.1 of Bacillota bacterium. GTDB lineage: Bacteria > Bacillota > UBA4882 > UBA8346 > UBA8346 > UBA8346. Next base: position 4,204 of record DNPQ01000301.1, on the reverse strand, counting down.
GATAATCATCCGGCCGATATCGCCACGGAGACATTTGAGAGAGAGAAGGATTTGGCGCTTTTTAATAGTACCCAGGAAGTCCTGGGAAAGATCGCTGAAGCCCTTGAAAATATCGAGAAGGGCACTTACGGCATTTGCGAGAGTTGCGGCCGGCAAATTGATAGTGATCGACTGGAAGCTATGCCGTACACCACTTTTTGTATTCAGTGTGAGCGCGAAGAAGAAGAGGAGTATATCAACAGAGAACGTCCTGTTGAAGAAGAGGTTTTGGAACCGCCTTTTGGGAGGACTTTTTTGGATGGTACCGATGTCGTGGGGACGGACGGCGAGGACACTTGGCAAAAAGTAGCCCGGTACGGCACTTCAGATAGTCCATCGGATTTGGGCGGAGCAGATAGTTATGACGATACCTTTTATGATGCCCAGGAAGACCAGGGTATCGTAGAGAAAGTGGAAGGCGTTATCAATCATAGTCCGGAAGAGATACCTCCCGATCCGTCAAACCCCGATCAGCGAGACTAGTTCAATTTTTATCTCTAGAATCATAAATAAGGGTCTAAAAATGGATATCACCGGTTCAAATTATCCATTTGGTGGATGCCTTTATGGTAGGAGAGAGGTTTTTTGAGGTTGATGGAGAATATATTGATCCTTTCATGCAACCATTGGAATTTTATGGAACCGTTGAATAGAGTTACAGAGTTTGTTAAGTACTCTCAAGTTGGGCAAGTTCACGAAAGACTTTACATCAAGCAGGCAGTTGGATCTAGAAATTATTTTCAACCCGGATTCTAGATCTAACAGCCATCCCGGCTAAAATTTGCATCTTTCCTTGTCGCGGCAAAAGTCGGGGTGCGGACTTCGACTGTCTAAAAACCCTACTAAAAATAATATCTACTTAGAAGGGAATTTTAAATGCCTTATTTTTATCTTACTGTATTGATTGTCCTGTTGGATCAGGCCACAAAATGGCTCGTCCAAACCAAAATGGTTCCTATGCAGTCCATCGGCTTGGTCCGGGGATTGTTTTCGTTCACCTATGCCACCAATTATGGGGCCGCTTTTGGAATATTACAATCGCAAACATTATTATTAATTGCAATTTCTCTGGGAGTCATTATCACGGTTTGGGTCAACCGCCGCAAAATGAATCAATATCCCCGGATGATGCAAGTCGGTTTGGGAGTGGCCCTCGGCGGCGCCTTGGGCAATCTGACGGACCGGATTCGGCTGGGGTTTGTAGTGGATTTTTTAGATTTTTATATCTGGCCGATTTTTAATGTTGCTGATATGGCCATTGTGATCGGGGTTGTTTTGATTGTATTGGGTATCTTCTCAAAAGACCAACGGAAGGGCAATCAAGAACCCGAAAATATGCAAGGCGTGGAGAAAGCTGTATCCAGAGAGGAGAAATCATGAGGCCTGTATTATTTTACGTTTTCGGATGGCCGATTCATTCTTATGGCTTTATGTTGGCGGTGGCATTCCTGATTGCCATTATTGGAATTGGTAAAGAGGCTAAAAAATATGACATTTGTTTTGAGAATGTTATTGACTTGGTAACCTGGGTTTTGATCGGGGCTATTATCGGAGCCCGGCTTGCTTATGTGGTGACGGAATACCGTTATTTTATGGCCTCGCCCTGGTGGGAAATTTTTGCAGTTAATTCGGGGGGATTGGCTTTCCATGGCGGATTAATCGGCGGTTTTTTGGCTGGTTTCAGCTATACAAGTTACAAACGGATTTCCACCTGGAAATTGGCTGATATTGTTACGCCATATATAGCACTGGGTTATTCCATTGTTCGTATCGGTTGTTTATTAAATGGTTGTTGCTACGGTAAAGTATCCACTGTCCCGTGGGCACTGCGTTGTGCGGCCCAGGATGGCGCTTTACGCCATCCGACCCAATTGTATTCGATGATTGGGAGTTTCATCTTATTTTTAATCTTGCGCCGGTTTCGTAACCATAAGCAATTTGACGGTTTTTTGTTTTTGTTATATGTCGGGTTATATTCCATCATGCGGTTCATTGTGGAGATTTACCGAGAAAGTCCGATGGTTGCTCCTTGGTTAAGCTTGGCTCAACTGGTTTGCATTATTATGGGAATTCTGGCATTCGGCCTTATTGGGTTCATTGAATGGCGTCTGAATACCAAGTCGCATATAAAAAGTGTGGATGGTATTTAAAGCAATCGGGTAAAAAAGGGGGCCGAACAGTTTGCAGCTTCAGAAGTTCACAATTGATGATCAATTTGAAGGTGAGCGTTTAGATCTTTTTTTGAGCCGCACCGGATTTTGGCCATCCCGTTCTTTTATCCAAAAAATAATTAATGCCGGGGGAGTACGCAAACAGGAAAAAGTATTAAGGTCTAGCTACCGGTTGGAACCTTTCGATCAGATCGAAGTAAGCTGGGATGATCCCGAGCCGTTAGCGGTCGTTCCTGAAAGTATACCCCTGGAGATATTGTATGAAGACTCGGATTTGATCGTTATTAACAAGCCCCGGGGAATGGTGGTTCACCCGGCTGCGGGGAACTATCACGGGACCCTGGTCAATGCTTTGTTGGAGCATTGTAAGGATTTGTCGGGTATCGGCGGAGTTATTCGGCCGGGAATCGTGCATCGGCTCGATAAGGATACCTCCGGAGTATTGGTAGTTGCCAAAAACGATTTGGCCCATCTGGACTTGGCAGCCCAAATTAAAGCCCGCAGCACGAAAAGGATTTATAAGACGATTGTTCACGGATATCCTACGGAGGATGGGCGGATTGAAGCCCCCATTGGACGGCATCCGGTGGAACGCAAGAAGATGGCGGTGGTTCCGACAGGCCGTTATGCGGCTACCAATTATCGGATATTGGAATACCTGGGAAACAGCTCCGCTCGGTATTCTTATTTGGAAGTCCGTTTGGAGTCCGGCCGGACCCACCAGATTCGCGTCCATTTGAGTTATTTGGGATTCCCGGTGGTTGGCGATGGGGTGTACGGTTGGAAGAAAGAGCCGGCTCCGATCATGGGGCAGGCGTTGCATGCAGCGATGCTTGGTTTTATTCATCCGCGAACCAAGGAATATTTGGAGTTTACCACGGAAATTCCCGAAGTGATGCAAAACGTACTGGAATGGTGTAGGAGAATCAAATAAAGTTATTATAATTTTTGATTACCGTTCGTCATGGGAAATCACAAGCGGATCATTAAAGAATAATTGGGATTTAAGGGGAGACACCGGCTTCCCAGTGATCTCCCGGGAGGAACTAATCTTAACGCCACTCAGGCGTTAACGTACACTAGGGCGGATCATATCAAGTAAACCTAATACTACATGGGCAAGTCCGAAACCTAGGATCCCGGCGCCCCATTTACTTTTCAACAGAAACGCCCCTATACCGGAAACAGCTGCTCCGGTTCCGGTAACAGCCAGACTGGTTGTGGTGGCCCTCAAGTTAACACCTCCCGACAGTATTTTCCCCAATTTTCGCATGGTTATGATTGAATAACCATCAGGGAAGTATTCGGATTTTCCACCACAATTTACAGATATCTTAAGAATTTTGGAAGTGTCAAGGCAAAGGTGTACTAGCCGATTTTTTCTTTTTGATAATTTGAGTTTGGAAGATAGTTCCGTTGGTACTCATTGAGCAATTGATCCAATTCAATGCTGACTTTCAAAACGGTTTCATCTGTATATCCCCGCTCATTCCATAAGTTTTGCATCTTCATCCGGACGACTTTGATTCTATGTTCTAGTTTATTCATTGAAGTGATCGCCATTGGGACATCCTCCTGTTTCCAAATATTTGTCTTATATAATATTGACATAATTTCAAAATATTTCAAGGACAAATGTCCCGATGCGATTATTACTTTTTATTTGGTGCTGAAAGATAAATCGATGTATATTTAATAATTCTTGGTTTTGGTAAGCTATACCGGGGATAAAAAGCAATACAATTTGTAGTAAAATTTTCCATTTCAGAAGGATTGTTTAAATATTTGGTGAATAATGTCATAAATGGAATTGCGTTAAAATTTAAATTGCTTGGCGTGCGAAAATAAAGATAAAAGGGGATACTGGTCAAAATTGTATTTGATATGAGGACGGGTTACTTTGATGGATTGAATGGATTGAAATGAAAACGGATGGAATCGGCGTTTGAAAAAATACTACGGAGCTGGAGATGGAACTGAACCGACTCAAAAAA
>DNPQ01000478.1 GCA_003501335.1 Bacillota bacterium | reverse complement strand
GCATACCCATCGAAAATGAATACCAACACTTCTTTTTTCACTGTTTGTCATCCCTTTCTAATGGATATTCTACAATAAAAAAGGTGACGCCTATATGTCACCTTTATAATAAAAATTAATTTTGTCCAAACGGCGTTTGATTTCCTTTTGAAGCGCAGGAGGAGCAATGACCCGAGCCTTATCCTGAAGGCCGAGAACCAGATCCGCGGCCCACTTTAAATTGGATACTTGAAAACGTATTTGCCCGCCGGCTGTCTGGCCTTCCATGGAACGATGAAAGAAAGCGGCATCAATTTTGTTTGTTAACTCAAATTCATCTGCAGTATCATATTCCAATACGACCTCAAAAAGATCCGCCTGATTTTTTGGAGCAAAAAGTTCTGCGCCATAGCTGTTATTAAACTTAATCGCTGCAATTGGCCGTAGCTGAAAATGTTCCTCTAGAATTTCATAGGAGACAATTCGGTTGATCTTAAACAGCCGAAAGGCATCCCTCTTCCGACAAAAAGCATAGAGGTACCAATAGGACTGCTTAAAAACCAGTTTGTGAGGTTCCACCGTTCGTATCGAGCGGTGATCCCTGGAAATATACTCTAAGAGAACACAGCGATGCTCACGAATCCCGCGATGAAGCGTAGATATTTTTTCATGAACAATACTGTCTGCAAACCAAGAGGACATATCAATAACATAATCACTTTGAGAAAAGACGGCTTCCGTTTTCCCCGGCACAAGTTTCGCAATTAAGTTCGTTATGGCAGTATCCCCTTCAATACTTTTCAGTCCGTTGAGTGCTGTGAATATCTTTTCTATGTCACCAGTGGAAAGGACATTCCTATCCATTTTGTAACCTTCTACGACGGCTACTCCTCCACCAACCCCCGGATAAGATACTATCGGAATTCCCGCACCATTTAACGTATCCAAGTCTCGGAAAATGGTCCTTCTTGATACCGCAAATCGCTCGGCTAGCTTTTGAATCGTAATTTTATCCGTACTCACAAGAATACATAATAGGCCAAGTAGTCGTTCAAGCCGCATGATGCTTTCCTCCGCGCTCCCAAAACGCAATAAAGTGGAAGCGTATCCTTAAAAACCGTTTATGATCCATATTTTTCACTTGTCTGCACTCTATATTCCATTCTCCAGCGTCGCGGCGCGCTCCGTTCTGATCAGGCTAAACGCCAAGGAAGTCACGGCGCAGGCCGCGTCAAATAGGTAAACAATAAAAATTCCATGCATAAACAAACGTTCACTAAAGCCGCCGGCAAGTTTACTGATATTGATTTTCGATGAAAATGAAAAAATCATCATCGAAAAGGTCGACCCGGAAACCAATCCGATGTAACGAAACAAGGCGTTGGTACCACTTGCGATACCAAGCTTATTTTGTGAAACACTGCCCATGACTCTGGCATTATTCGGCGACTGGAAGATCGCCAGCCCACTGCCAAGAACTGCCAACAATATTACCACTTCACTCGTTAAGGATTTCTGGCCCAGCATCGATAACAAAATCATTGCAACTGCCGTAACAGCCATCCCCAGAACCGTGAGCGGCCGGTGCGTTATCCGGTCGGAAAGCCATCCGCTAATTGGTGCGATAATGCCCATACTAATCGGATAGACAGCAAGGATCAGCCCTGACTTAAGCGTGCTGAATTTAAGAATATCCTGTAAATAAAAGGGAATGAACAGCATCGTGGAATTGAGTATAATAAAGGAGAAATAAGCCGAGATCAGCCCGAACGAAAACTCTTTCTCACGGAACAGATCAAGGTTCAGCAAAGGGTTTTTCACCCGAGCTTCCACTTTTACAAACATTATTAAGCAAACCGTCGCGATGATGATTGCTCCTACCAGGTAAATAGCAGGCAAAACCCCCTGCTGAGCCAATAGCAGTCCCATAAACAACGACACAATCATTAAACTGAAAAAAATGACTCCCTTCCTATCAAAGGGCTTGTTTTCCTGCCGTTCACAAACTTCGGGTATAAAGATAAAGGATAGAATCGAACCGACAATACCAATCGGAACATTGACCATAAAAATGGAAGGCCAACCAAACGCGCTAACCAAGATCCCTCCGAGGCTGGAGCCGGCGATCGTGCCGATCGCCACCATTGTGCATACGACTCCAAGAGCCTTGCCTCTTTCGTTTACTGGGAAAACCCCTGACACAATCGCCATTGACAGTGAAAACATGGCTGAAGTGCCGACCGCCTGAATAATGCGGGCAACCGTAAGCATAACCAATGTATGGGAAAAGCCGCAGAGCGCCGAGCCCAAAGCAAACACCAGAGTACCCATGGCGAAGATATATTTCTTACCATAAATATCGGAAATCTTTCCCCAAACCAGCAGTAAAAGGACTGTCGTAAGCAGATAGGATGAAACCACCCACTGGATAATGCTGATTGGGACCTTTAATTCCTTCGGCATCACTGGTAATGCAACATTAACGATAGTGCTATTTAGTGTCCCCATAAAAGTGGCTATTGACGTAATACCCAAAGTTATCCATTTTCTGGTGTTACTGATTTCCGGATTCAAACTGCTTCCTTCCTTTCATTAGGGGCTTATAATCATTGTTGCCCTTCCCTTTGGATTACCTTTTCAATTCTATCATTCCTTTCCCACCAAAAAAAGTTCCAAATAAGCGGGCAAAAACCCATTCAAATCACTATTCCCGTAAATTATGTAGTTTTGATACATCTACTCGTAAAAAGCAGGAGCCCTCAGGCTCCGCTTCATAAATTTTCGATGTTGCAATAAACTTTGTTTAATAAATATCGTAACTCCTTAACCTGTAACAATGAGTGAATTGACCATGGGATGAGCGAGTCCAAAATAATCTGTGAAGTCTTTATCCCATTATGTCCATGTGAATATATCGATTACTTCCGCCAAATTGGAATCGTTTTACATGAAATCCGCTCGGTAGACGGGGGCGCCAAATCAAAGTGACCCTATTTCCCTCCCTTTTCAGCAACAACAATGGTCGTATTTTCCATTCTCCATACCATTTCAACTTTCTCAAATTCAGCCATTCGAAGCATCTTCAACTGATTATCAATTGTACATGGAGTGTCATAATGGTAAAATTCCCCGGCGGGAATATTCTGTTCATTCCGGATTCGCTCGTTTTCATTAAAATAAAAGTCTTCCTCTTTTTGTTCTATTACCATATAATCACATTCAATATATTTCCCACCCGGCTTTAACGCTGAATAAATCCTTGAATAGAGTTCTATCTTCTTGGCATGCGGAAAGTGGTGCATCGTTTGGAAAGAAAGGACGGCATCAAACTTCCCGGTTCCAAAATCGTAATCAAAATAGTTCGCCTGAATAAGTGTCATGTCTTTGCCGGGATGCTTTTGTTTTAACACATCCAGCATGGCTGCTGTTAAGTCAATACCGGTTACTTGCATAGCGGGGTGAATCTTAAATATTTCGTCAAGTTCTAAACCGGTTCCGCAGCCAAGGTCTAAAAGATTAACGACTGTCCCCGGCAGCAAATCAGCCATTTTCTGATATCCTTCCTTACACCCGGCCACCTCGTTCAGCATATGACTGTCATACCCATTGACACGAACGGTGAAAAAATCACTCATCTTTTCTATCATCCATCGTTCTCCTTTCTGAATTCCCCACACTAAAAAATGTGCCTTAACCCCAATAACAAATTATACTCATTTTAAAAACTAAATCAAACCTTAAAGACTTTCTGGACGACTAGAACGGAACTCAGCCGGTGAAAGCCGTGGACAATAAAAATCGGCATTCATTTGTTCCTTACGTAAAAAAACATTCAATTATTTTCTCCCCCAAGTCCATCCCATCCTTGGTTTCCCCAACACTATCCCTTTTGAGGATATTGCCAAAATTTAGAAGTTGGTTATAATAAAAGTAACCGGAAATATCAATACAAAGTATAAACAAACTTCAAAGTTTCCCCAACCTCGATATTTATAACCCACCCTCCAAACCCCAGCCGCTTCTTGATTTATGGCCTATGTGGGACACGTGGGGGAATGAACCAGGATTACGGTTATCGAGAATCATGGAACATTTGATATGCAAAACAAGTCAGCTAAAATGCCGGATACTATGATCATCTCAAATGCCGGATTTCCCGGTGACAATAATTTTCAAACTATGAAAGTCGTTATGAAAACCGCTAATCCCATCCTGGAAATATACCATAATTGTGGTATGTTGCTTCGGATGAAGGATGAGCGTATTCAGCAGAAAGTCCAGGAATATCTGTTGTTTGTTAAAAAGGCCGGATTTCAAATTGCATCCAGTGGTTCGGTATCGGACGAGGTAATTTCCGGATTAAACATGGAGTTGCTTCCGATTCAACAGTATATTGAACTCATCAGCAAGTAACCGATAAGGGATTGCCAGTTATTTAATGTAGAAAACATATCCCAAGCGGCAGTTTTGAGAATCGCAAAACCGCTATTTTCATCCAAAATACCGCAACAAAACTATCAAGCTCGCGTAAATGGACATCGATCACTTTTTCGTCCAGCCAGTCAGCGCACTATCCATGCTGCCATTCATTCAAACAAACCGGTGAATGCGCGTGAGCATGTAGCCGGAAGTTCCCTTCTTTTGACTTTCCCACCTTTTTGCATAGACATCATCGCGGCTTTTAAAGAGCGACGTAACCAACCTTTTATTTGCTTCACATGATAGAAGGTTGGTTCAATACTTTGATTTTTTCCGCTGGGGTTGAGAGGTTATTAATATCCGGAATCTCTTCTTCATTGCAATCCGTTTTCATCATTTCTGGCAGCGGTTTCGGCTCCGTTGCACTCAAATGGGGCACAAAATCCAAAGGAATCCCTGGCTGTTCAGGAATTCCCTATTGAAGCCTTAAACGTTTATCTTCTTCTCGCAAATAATGATTCTCACTCTGTGAGGCATAGTACTTCGCGAGTAATTCGTTATAATCCATATGAGTCCTCTTTATTGAGCCTTTACAATAACAATTTCAAGACACTGCTCAAGAGGTTCATAACTATATCTACTGCTCTAATATTCCTCGAATATTGCATTCATCATTTGCTATTTTAGTTTGCTCATTTCTAATTAATTCGCTCAGGGTTCATAAAATCCTGGGTATCTTCCAAATAAATCCCCTGATAAACCCAATTAAAGTTATAAAAATTTCAAATTCATTACCTTGTCTTCAGATAGTTCATCTAATTATAATAAATACAATGGACGTCTTATGTCCTTTCGACCACTTTTGCTAAATTTGAACAAAAAAACTGGTCCAAAAAAGCACCGAATTTCACAAAGTTAAAAACTCAATATTATTCATAACCATTTAAGTCGCTTTGAAAGAATCTTGTGACTTTCAGGATTTTAACAACGGTTCCCGGAACCATGGCAATGTCTTTTGAAATGAAATCAGTAATCACTGAAATGATAAAAACATTTTCCGGAAAGAAATCAAAAATCTTGAAAATAACGGAAACGTTTTCTAAAATCCAATCGGGAACCACTGAACTTACAGAAACAATTTCTGAAATGGAATCAGTGACGGTAGGGATGATGGAACCGAATTCCAGAATAAGAGCAATGGCCAATGAAAAGAGAAAACTAATTTCCGGCATGAAACCAATGATAGCTGGAATGATCAAAATGTTTTCCGAAATAAAATCAGCGACCGCCGAAATAGCAGAAATGATCCCTGAAACGAAATCAGTGATAGTCGGAATAATAGGAACGGTTTTTGGAACGAAACCAGCGATGGCCGGAATGATCAAAATACTTTCCGGCTGAAAAAAACCCCCACATAAATGATTAGCTAGGTGATTCCCAGAGGTTTTAAAAGAATGAAAACCGACGGGTCATTTATAAAAACAATCCCTTTTTTATTTTTATGCCCACATACCCAACATACCCAACATAAAACTTTCTTACCAGGGCTTTTAAAAATCGATGTGGGCTATGTGGCCCATGTTGGCTAAAAAACAAAAAACCCGACCAGGATTCACAGGATTAAGCGTCTTTGAAAAAGACGGCCTTTTCATTTTTTTACGCCCGCCTCCCCCTCATCGCCCTCATAAACCTTTCTACCAGGTATTTTAATCTTTTTCCCAAAAACAAAAATTTCATAAATGTGCCATGTAGCTGCGGAAAAAATCGATGAGGGCGATGAGGGGCAAAAGGGCCAAAAAAAATGAAGCGCTAACCAAGATTTTCAGGATGAATCGCCTTTTTTCAAAAGACGCCGGATTACACGGATTTTAACGGCGGAACTTCAGGCATTCTCTGTGCCTATGCAACGTCATTAAGATTTCTCTTAAATCTACCGTCACGGAAAACACTAAATCCATCTGAAGTACTAAGAACCCCTTCCAGGATAGAAACAAGTCCTTCCGAAGTACTAAATGTTCCTTCCCGGATACAAAGAAGCTCTTCTGATGTACCAAAAGAGCCTTCCAGAATAGAAACAAGGTCCTTCCGATCTACTAATTGCTCCCTCCAGGATAGAAAAAGCTCCTTCTGAGGTACTAATTGCTCCTTCCCGGATACAAAAAGGTCCCTCCGATGTACTAATTGCTCCTTCTCGGATACAAAAAGGTCCTTCCGATCTACTAATTGCTCC
>DNPQ01000356.1 GCA_003501335.1 Bacillota bacterium | reverse complement strand
GCTCCAACCTGTGCCAATACAGCAATAGCAGCAGTACCAGCCAGCAGTGGCAGCTACAGTAAGAATGGGTGATCCGAGTAAAATACGATACGGTAATGTTCTAAAAACTGAGTTTATCGAAACCGTTATTTTATTATTTAAAAGGGGGTTGTTGGTCATGAAAAAAAGGTTACTTTATTTAATACTGTTGATTTTTGTGGTATCGATGATGGGTATATCGTCGCAAATCCCCGTAATCAGAGCGGCAGGCCTTAGCTCCCTAAAAGGAACCGACATTTATAACGGCCTACGGGGCCAAGATTTCGACGAAGGCTGGAAGTTTTACAAGGGTGATGTGGGTGGCGGCCAAAGCACCAGTTACGACGACAGTGGGTGGACCAACGTCACCCTACCCCATGACTGGAGTATTTTTAATTCCTTTAATCAAAATTCCGCTGCGGGTTCCGGCGGTGGTTATCTGGACGGCGGTATCGGCTGGTATCGGAAAACTTTCACCGTGCCTTCGGATTATAACGGCAAAAAAGTATTCATCGAATTTGACGGGGCCTACATGAACAGCCAGGTTTGGATCAACGGGAATTTATTGGGTAGCCGACCTTATGGTTATATTTCGTTTGAATATGATGTAACACCCTATCTGGTCTATGGCGGCACCAATGTGATTGCAGTGCGGGTTAACAACAATCAGCCAACCAGCCGCTGGTATTCGGGAAGCGGTATTTACCGTAACGTGTGGCTGACGGTATTAAACCAAACTCATATCGATAATTGCGGGATGTTTTTAACGACCCCCAGTGTCACCAGCAGTTCGGCCACAGTGAATGTTAACACCAAAGTCGTGAATCAATCCGGTACATCCCAGCCGGTGACATTAACCACAACCATTCAGGATGCAAACGGCAACACCATCGCCACTAATTTATCAACGGCGGTAAACGTCGCTGCGGGTGGCAATACTATTTTCAACCAAAATCTTACCGTACCCAATCCTCAATTATGGTCGCCCGGTTCGCCGTATCTTTATACCGCTCAAACCCAGGTGAGCGTCGGCGGCTCAGTAGTGGATACCTATCAGTCAACCCTGGGAATCCGTTATTTTAATTTTGATGCCAATAATGGATTTTCACTGAATGGTGTGAACATGAAATTAAACGGAGTTTGTCTCCATCAGGACATGGGAAGTTTAGGCGCGGCAGTCAACTACCGGGCGATTGAAAGAGAGTTGCAGATTCTAAAAGCGATGGGATCTAACGCCCTTCGCACATCCCATAACCCCCCCGATCCGGAGGTGCTGGAAGTTTGTGACCGGTTAGGAATCATGGTTATGGATGAAGCCTTTGACTGTTGGGAAACGGGGAAGAATAGCAATGACTATCATCTCTATTTCAGCAGTTGGGCGCAGACCGATCTTCAAGCGATGGTAAGGCGGGATCGCAATCATCCCTCGATTATCATGTGGAGTATCGGGAATGAGATTTCGTCACCAACGACGGCCACCGCCACGAACCTTCGAAATTGGGTCCGGGACATCGACACCACCCGTCCAGTAACTTGGGCCTGTTTTGCTGCGAATATGGGTAATGCTACCGAACAAGCGGTTGCAAATATTCTGGATGTAGTTGGCTATAATTATTTCCCGTATACGTATGATAGTGGTCACACTGGGCATCCCGCCTGGAAGATGTTTGGTAGTGAGACCAGTTCGGCCGTAAGAAGCCGGGGCATCTTTAAGACTCCGACCAACCAAAATATCCTGACCAGCAGTGATAACCAATGTTCCTCTTATGATAATAGTGTGGTTAGTTGGGGTAACAGCGCCGAATCATCCTATACGGAAATCAACCGCCGCAATTACATAGCCGGCGAATTCATCTGGACCGGATTTGACTATATCGGTGAGCCGACGCCTTATGGGTGGCCCTCCAAGAGCTCTTATTTCGGCATCGTGGATACCTGCGGTTTCCCTAAAGATATTTATTATTTCTACCAGAGCAAGTGGACAACTACGCCCATGGTCCATATCCTGCCCCATTGGAACTGGTCTAACGGCCAAACGGTTGAAGTATGGGCTTACAGTAACTGTGACACGGTGGAGTTATTCTTAAACGGCGTTTCTCAAGGAGTCAAGACCGTGGGTAGTTCCTTGCATCTGACATGGAATGTGCCCTGGGCCTCGGGAACACTCCAAGCCAAAGGCACCAAAGGCGGTACTGTGGTATATGACCAGGTAACCACTGCCGGCTCAGCGGCCAAAGTGCAGCTGAAACCGGATCGGTCCAGTATTACCGCGGATGGCAAGGATTTGGTTTATATTGAAGCTGATATCACCGATGCCAATGGGGTAATTGTCCCCAAGGCAACCAATACAGTCAACTTCTCCGTATCCGGACCCGGGACGATTGTGGGAGTAGATAACGGTAATGGTGCCAGCACGGAATCATACAAAGGAAACAGCCGGATGGCTTTCAGCGGGAAATGTCTGGTGATCGTGCAGGCAACGAAAATTTCCGGATCGATTATAGTAACCGCTGGTTCCAGCGGATTATCGTCCGGCAGTGTGACGGTTACTACCACCGGAGGGACGGATGTCACACCGACACCTACTACAACTCCCACCCCGACTCCGGTCAGTTCGTACGTCAGATTCATAAATGCCGCCACGGGTTTATATATTGACGGCATGGATTCGACCGCCAGTGGTTCCAATGCTTGTCAATGGGGTAACAGCAATAGTACCAACCAGCAATGGACGATCATCAACTCAGGAAGTTATGTAATGATCCAAAACCGGGCCACCGGATTGTATCTGGATGGTATGGGCCGGACTTCCAATGGGTCGATTTGCGGCCAATGGGCCTACAGCGGTAGCGCCAATCAGAAATGGATCCAAGAAACAGTGGGAAGTTATGTCAGGTTTAAAAACAACGCCACCGGATTATATCTGGACGGTACAGGTTCAACCGGTAATGGTTCCAACCTGTGCCAATGGAGCAACAGCAGCAGCAGTAATCAGCAGTGGCAGATACAGTAAGAGTATAAAGGAGGGTAATTATGTTAAAAAGAATGACCTTTAAAAAGCAGATAATATGGCTGACAACTTTATTGTTCATGGTGTCGGTTTTTGTAACCCATCTGTTATTGACAACTACAGTAATGGCGGCGACACAGGCTTCCTACTATGTATCACCCACAGGCAGCGACAATAATCCGGGGACCATCAGCGCGCCATTTCAAACCATCACTAAAGCCCGGGATGTGGTGCGGACCATCAACAGTAACATGACAGGAGATATCTACGTATATTTGAGAGGCGGCACTTACAACATTACCAGTACCATCACCTTTGGGCTGCAGGATTCAGGGACTAACGGATATCGGATATATTATCAGGCGTATCCGAGTGAAACGCCCATTTTGAATGGTGCCACCAAAGTTACCGGGTGGACTCAATATAGCGGCAACATATATAAGGCGACCCTGAACCGCTCCACCAAATTGAGGAATCTCTATGTAAATGACCAGAGGGCTTTGATGACGAGTAAAACCGTTACTTCCAGAGGAGGGTACGGGACTTACTCTGTAAGCGCGGGGCAAGCCGCTTGGGCTTGGACAAGTGGCAGTAATAGTGACGGGGTTCAGTATAATACAACGGATGTACCGGCTATTGCCAACAATAAAGATGATCTGGAGATTGTAAACGGTAGTACCTGGAATGAAAATATTGTTTGTACCAGGGATGTCATAACATCCGGCAGTTACCGGGTGCTTCTTTTACAACAACCTTATGGGGCGATAGCGCAATTACCGGGTTGGGGTGCAAACTTTAATCCTGATTCCGGCGCTACCCATACGATATATAATGCCTTCGAATTCTTAAATTCTCCAGGACAATTCTATTTTGACAAGACTACCCATACCCTTTATTACTATATCCGGTCCGGAGAGAATATGGGTACTTCCGATGTTGAGGCTCCTGTTCTTGAACAAATGATCAATATCGCCGGAACCTCAACCACAAGTAAGGTTAAAAATATCACCTTCCAAGGCATTACTTTTGAAAATACCGATTATAGCCTAGTGAATGTTGCAGGTTCACACGGTAAAACAACCTGCCAGGGTGCGAATGCCTATATAGCTTATTATAACGGTAGTTGGCACGATACTAAATATGAGATTGTTGATACCTTACCGGGCATGATCAACGTAAGCAGCGGCGATTCAATTAATTTTATCGGCAATACCGTCAAGCACAGCGGTAATGACGGAATTACCATGGTCAATGATGTTATTAATTCCAATATCAGCGGTAACTTTATTACTGACATCACCTCAAGCGGTATAACAGTAGGCCATCCGCAACACATTTATATTGGAGATGGTGGAACCCATGAAAAATATGCGCCTGGGATAGAAGGCGTTTGCAAGAATGATACCATCACCAATAATATGTTGTACGACATAAGTACTGCCCCGGGGTTTGGGGGGTGTGCCGGTATTACGGCTTACTTTGTCGATACGATTACGATAACGTATAACCAAATTCAAAAGACAGCCTATAACGGGATCAATTTGGGGTGGGGATGGCGGAATTTCCCTGACTCAACCACCTGTAAAAACAATACGGTAAGTTATAACCGGCTTTTTAACACCTTAAACAGGCTTCATGATAGCGGAGCGATATATACGATCGGTCAAATGCCGGGTACGAACATCAATCAGAACTATGTTAAGGGAATTCCGCCGGCAACTTCCGGACCTACTTACGGTTTGCATAACGACGAAGGAAGCGCCTATATCAGTGAAAATGATAATGTGCTTGATATTGATCCGGGGGTAACCTATACGATTAATTGTGAGGACTATGGAGCTAAACACGATTTAACTATTCTAAGGACATATGCAACTGTAAATAAAATGGGCGTTAACCCTCCAAACAGTACTATTGATCCCCCGGTTGCAGTTCCGGATAATGTATGGCCTCAGACGCAGTACAATGCATGTTTGAATGCGGGAGTTCAAGAAAGCTACAGAAGTCTTATCCCGAACAGTTTACTTTTAACACAGGATTATGTATTTCCGGCAAGTTGTTCGGTAGTAGCCGGTACTACTGTAAATATAAGAAGCAGCGGGGATTCTTCGAATACGGTATGGTTTGCTCCTGCCGGAACTACCAGTTTTGCCCAGGGGTCTACCATGACGACAGCTGCGGGAAATGCGACTTCTATCAGTGCTCCCGTTACTTCCGGAACATATAAGTTGTATGTGGTGAATTCACAAGGTACTAAGATGGGTGAATCGGCTGCATTATTGAGAGTGAACGGATCCGGCGGAGGGGGTTCATATGTCAGATTCCGTAATGTTGCAACCGGTTTATACATAGATGGGATGGGCTCGACCGCCAATGGTTCCAATGCTTGCCAATGGGGCAACAGCAACAGTAATAACCAGCAATGGACAATCATTAACTCGGGAAGTTATGTAATGATTCAAAACCGGGCCACCGGATTGTATCTGGACGGTATGGGCAATACCTCCAATGGTACGGTTTGCGGCCAATTGAGCTATAGCGGGAGCAATGCCCAGCAATGGACGGAAGAAACGTCAGGGAGTTATGTAAGGTTTAAAAATCGCCAAAGCGGATTGTATCTGGACGGTATGGGTTCGACCGGTAATGGCTCAAATCTTTGTCAATGGAGTAATAGCGGCAGTACCAACCAGCAGTGGCAGATCCAATAAGTCTTTTTCCGCCGTATCCTGTATGGGATACGGCGGAAAAAAGGTTATGATGCTAACAGGTTTAATTGCCGCCTCTACCGTTTATGATCTGCCCATTTCTGAAAATAAAGATATGCAATTATCGATTGCGTCATTGGCTTTGTTAATGACTTTGTTTAATACAATGAATGAGTGAATCATGCCATCATATTGTTTATGGGTTACTGTGTTTCCTCCTTTTAGTAATTGCCCTACATATGATTCTCCCTCATCATGAAGGATATCGAATTCGGCGATAATCACATGAGCGGGCGGAAGGTTTTTAAAATTAGGTGATAAAAGGGGGGATACATAAGGATTTTTGACCTCCTCCCGGTTATTCAGGTATTGCTCATTATAAAACTTGATATTCATTCTTGATAACCAGCGGCCATCGCCGAATTGTTGGTATGATTGGGTATTCCGATGCCAAAGAACGGTAGATGGGCAAATCAATATAATAGCTGATAGCTGATTTTAGGTCCGTTTTTGTCACGGCCATTTGGCAGACTACAGTCGCCAGATTAGCGCCCGCACTTTCACCACACACCATTAAAAGATTCGGATTACGATGATAACAGCTAATTTCATGTTCAACCCATAAAAGTATACACATCTTCAAGAGCACAGGGAAATTCAAACTCCGGTGACAGTCGGTAATCGGCGGAAACAACTACTGCGGGTATTTTTGAAGATAAACTATTAGATAGTTGATCGGCTTCATCCAACGTTCCAAAGACCCAGCCTCCTCCGTGAAGGTAAATAATGACGGGGTATAGCCCATTACCTTTTGGGGAGCAGATTCACAGTTGGATATTTGCGGCTTTTCCGGGAATCAAAATATCTTCCACTCTATCGGCTTGACTTCCAACTTGAATCAAATTCATGATATTATTGCTTTTTCTTACTTCTTCTATGAGTCATTGACCGTAATGGAATGTATTCATTTTTTGACAGTTCAATTAAAAAGTCTCTTACTTGGTCATCAAGTTTGCCTTCAGTATAGTTTGGATATAAGGTATTCGTCATAATTTTTATCCGGAAATTAACTGGTTACTGGTTATCGGGCAGTTGTTATTCCTTATAATGTTCCATAAAATTATTAAAATTCCCGCATTTCTTGGTTCTGTTTTTTACATTTATCGATGATATTGGAGCGCAATTGATAAATAATCTTCAAAGTATCTTTATCGTTTGCAATTTTAATCAAAGAATAATCTGTATTTGATAAATGCCGGCTATCATGGAATCAAAATGGGGGATTCCAATGGATATTTGATTCAAAAGCTCAAAGAAAGGTATTTACTGATCAAGGGATTCTCAGTAGGAGTCTTGTTGGCGGTGGTGCTATGGATTTCCTTTCAAGAAAGGTCAACCTGGATATTGTGGCTGAATCACCCCGGTAACTTCGAGGCTTTGCTGAAGAATTACGGGCCTTTTAGTATATGCGTTTATATCATCCTGCAAGCTGTGCTCATGGCCTTCGCACCCATTCCAAGCGAGGCTTTTTGCTTTTTACAGGAGCTTATTTATATGGTGTTTTCCAGGGCGCATTGTGTTCGTTGGTTGCTATTTTTTTAGGTACCCTCATGGCACTGGGGTTAGCCCATTATTTTGGAATACCTTTCTTAAAACATTTTTTTCCTTTAAAGTATTGGGAAAAATGGCTGGACGTTAAAGAAAAACGAAGTATAGATTGGGTACTGCTTTTACTTTTTCTAATACCCGGTTTCCCTAAAGATGCTCTCACTTATATCGTCGGACTCACAACGAACAACGTTGGCAAGTCGCTGCTGCTGATTCTGATTGCCAGAACTCCCAGTATAATCATTTTATCTTATATAGGAGCCAATCTTCAGGTACCAAACGGTCGGCAACTGTTGATAGGACTAACAATCGCCGCTGTATTTCTGTTGGGTGGATTGCTTTGGAAAAATAAAATGCTGACGAAATCGAGCTCACCCAAATCTGACTATTTCCAAGCATGAATGCATCTGGATTGTTAACATGCATCCGGATCCTATATTTAAAAATAATTTTGATGGATGCATATGCATCCATAGAGAAATTCCGTACTCAATATTCGTTCTATATTTTTAAAATACGATCTCCCTTTGGTTTTTGATTCCATGCCTCCCATCAACTTCCACAACAAGTTTTTTTGTCAAGCCCGTCCCAAAATATCGCTTCTTGCCTCAAAAAAAGAAAAATCAGCCTGGATATTGCCGATTAAAGGACACTATATTACCCTTTCTTGTATACTTAAATACATTTTAACAAAGCCGTAATTATTTTAAAATATAGATGAGGTGAATTGACATGAACAGACTCGGCAAAAAAGCCTTCGAAAAAATCGAGTTCGGCATTTACGTATTACCGATCATCATTTTCATATTATTTGCATTTTATATTCCTTTCGGCATGAATATCTTTTATTCCATGACGCATTGGAACGGCATTCAAAGTAATCCCGCTTTTGTCGGATTGAAAAACTATCAGCAAATTCTCCACGGTGATATCGACTTTGCCAATTCAGCGATTTTTACAATCAAGTATGGCATTTTATATATCATCATTATTAATGTACTCGCTTTATTACTGGCAATGCTGCTGGTGAAAAAACTGAAGACCAAGGATATCCTGCGGGCCGGATTTTTTATTCCTTATATTTTAAGCTTAGTGATTGTCGGATTTGTTTGGAAATTTATTTTTGCCATGGGTTTCGACTCTTTAAGCCAAATGACCGGTTTGGGCATATTTAAATTAAGCTGGCTGGGAGTACCGAATCTGGCCTTTTTATCGGTGCTATTGGTATCGGTTTGGCAGTCAGTGGGATTTTACAGCGTCATTTATATCGCGGGCCTACAATCCATTCCTCAGGATATTATGGAAGCCGCGGTTGTCGATGGAGTCGGCCCGGTTCGCAAGTTTTTCAGCATGACGTTACCCATGTTGATGCCTTCCGTGACGACATGCGTTTTCCTGGCACTGACCAATTCCGTTAAGGTCTTTGATGTTATTCTTTCATTAACCGGCGGAGGACCGGGAGGTACGACTGCCAGTGTTACTTATAATATTTATCAGGAAGCGTTTCAATATAATAATTATGGCTACGGTACCGCAGAGTCGATGATTCTCTTTATCGTGGTGATGGTGGTTACCTTGTTGCAAGTCAGCGTCTTTAAAAGTAAGGAGGTTGAGGCGTGATGAAAGAGCATCGCAAATCCACAGTGGTACTGGAAGTTGTAATGATTGTTGTTACTTTAATTTATTTATATCCTATTTTTTTGGTCATCAGCAATTCCTTGAAAAGTTATAAAGAAGTGATGACCGATGTGATTGGGTTGCCCAAACACCTTCTACTTGGAAACTACAGTTATGTTTGGCAGTATATCAATTATCCGCGGCTGTTTTTGAATAATGTAATTATCACCACGGTAGGGATTTTCGGCATCGTATTTTTCGGTTCCCTTGCCGCTTACAAGCTTTCGCGGACCAAGACCCGGTACAGTTGGATTATTTATTTAATCTGTATTACACCGATGTTGATTCCTTTTCAGACCATTATGATCACTTTATTGAAACTAGCCAAAATGCTTCATTTGTCCGATAGCGTTTGGGGCCTGGGCATTCAATACTGGGGTTTTGGCGTTCCGATGGCTATCTTCCTGTATCACGGCTTTATTAAATCGATACCCAAGGAAATCGATGAATGCGCCTACGTGGACGGGGCTTCAACTTTTCGCATGTTCTTTAGTATTATTTTTCCCCAATTGAAGGTGGTTACCACCACGCTGGTGGTCATTGACGTTATGTGGATTTGGAATGATTTTCTTTTGCCTTTGCTGATGATTAACGGTTCCAAGGATTCGCAAACGTTAACTTTGGCGGTTTATACTTTTCTCGGCCAATATATCAGCGACTGGCAGTATGCGATGACGGCAGTCATCATGGCGGTCGTTCCTTCGATTGTGTTCTTCGTATTCATGCAAAAGAACATTATTGAAGGGGTTTCCGCAGGGGCTGTTAAGGGCTGATCGCAGGCGCGTTGTATAGATCCAGTAATTTCTTCAAATGTCTGATAGGAATTTGGACTGGGGTGCGGGAATAATAACATAGGCTTTCTTCGTTGATTGAGACTAACGGGCACACAAAAGAGTTTAAACGACTTTCGGTGTGCCTTTTTTTCATTGGTACACAATTCATGATATTTGACGTGAGGTTAAAGTGATTAGTCAATTAAGGATTTTCATCCATCAGAATACGCATCGCATTTTGACTCGGTGTACCAGCAGTTTGGTCAACAAATTAATTCTGCTCTTTACATCGATTATTTTGTTGATTGCGGTCTCGTTCACTTTCGCTTCTTATAAAATGTTGGAACAGGAGTCGGCGGTCAACAATATTTCCAGCAATAGCAATACTCTGAAATTGGTCAATCAAAACTTTGAAGACTATTTTGCAGAAGTTGACAAGCTTACTTTACCCAACATCAAATATGATGAAATGATTGATGCCATTAAAAATGAACCCACGGACTATTCGGCGAAATTATTTTTAGAAGCTTATCTCAGGGACTTATTTTATTCGGGAAAAGATATTGAATGTGTAACATTGTACTTAATCAATGGGGGGAAAATATATTATATATCCCGTTCCGATATTTTTGGCGGGGTTAAGGCGCTTGAGGATCAAACATTACCAACCACAGATTGGTATCAACGGGCGCTGGACAGCACCAAAAACCGCTTTATTCAGTCTTTGTTTTACGCCCCTCATTTTAGGTATTCTTTCATGAATACCGGTAGTTTTATGGCATACCATCGTTCGATTATCGATATTACCTACCGGCAGCCGGTTGCGGTATTGTCCCTTTATTTCAATTCTTTGAAACGGGATCGGATTTTACGAGGGATTCCGGTCAGCCCGGGCGAGCATGTTGCATTATTGGATTCCCGTAATACTCTCTTTTATGTGGATGATCCCTATTATGGGAAACTTTTAAAGAACCATCAATTTTTACGGCAGGTCCAGGCCAGGGGCAAGCGCACATTTAACTGGAAGATCCACCGTAATAAATATTTAATTGTATGCAATACTTCTCCGGTGGACAATTGGGAGTTGATTAAGATGATTCCCTATAGTCTGATCTATCGTACGGCCCGTACCGACCGAAATTTAAGTATCTTGATCGGTGGGATATTTTTGACGATCGCTGTCATCTTAGTCATGATCACTTCCCAGGCCATCACGGTCCGTTTGAAAAAATTGGCGGCCACGATGGAACGATTCAGCAACGGTAATTTCAAGGCCGAAGTCAAAATCAATGGCAACGACGAAATTGCCGGGCTGGCGAAACAATTCAACGCCATGGTAAAAAAAATTGATGATATGATTAATGAAGAATATAAAATGAAACTGATAGAAAAAAATGCTATTTTAAAGGCTCTGGAAGCCGAGATCAATCCGCATTTTTTATATAATTCATTACAGGCGATTTCGACCAAAGCATTGAAAAGCAACGATGCCGACATCAGCAGAATGGTTGACGCTCTGGCCTCCACCTTCCGCTATTGTATCGACGGCAAGGATGTCGTTACGCTGGCGGAAGAAATCAAGCATGTGCAAAACTATTTGGTATTGCAAAAGGCTAGATTTGGAAGACGGTTACAGGTGCAATTTGAAGTGGATGAAACAACTTCGCAGATTGAAATACCCAGGCTGGCGTTGCAGACTTTGGTGGAGAATTCGATTAAACATGCCCTGGAAAAAGTAAGTTCAACCGTGACGATTATTTTAAAAGCGGATGTGGGTAGCCAAAAGGCCTATATATCCGTTCGCGACAATGGCCCCGGGATCGCTCCCGACCGGTTGGCTGAAATTCAGGAGTCTCTGCAGCATAGTTGGGGAGAAATTGCTAATCACGGCATCGGCTTAACCAATCTGAATATTCGTTTAAAATTGATGTTTGGAGAAGAGTTTCAGGTAAATATCAGAGCGGATCAAGACGGGACCGTAATAGGCTTCGAGGTTCCTAAAAAGGAGGTATAAGCTCCATGTTTCGAGTGTTGATTATTGACGATGAAGAACCGGTTCGTGAGGCTGTCCGGATATTGGGAGAGTGGAATGATTTAGAAGTTTGTGAAATTTTTGAGGCCGGTGATGGTAAGACGGGGCTCCAATTATTACGGGAGAAAAAGCCGGATATTGTATTGGTCGATATGAAAATGCCGGAGCTAAACGGCATTGAATTTTTGCAGGCCGCCGCCAAGGAATCTCCGGAGACCCTGAATATTGTAATCAGCGGTTATGATGATTTCGAGTATACTCGCCAGGCGATTCACTCCAAAGCTATTGATTATCTGCTCAAGCCGATTAATAAGGAAGAATTAAATCAGGCCTTGCGAAAAGCGATTGCCGATTTAAAAAACCGCCAAGTGAAAGAAAACGATTGGAATGAAATTCGTTATCAGTTAAATTTATCCCTACCCAGTTTGAAAGAAAAGACTTTCTTATCGTTCTTGCAAGATGGGGTCGGCACCGAGCTTGATGAGTCTTCCCTCCAAATCATCGGTTATCGTGAAGGGGCTTATGCGGGGATAGCTCTTTTGCGGATAACCAATTTGGCCGAAATTGCCAGGCTCCGTTATGATAATGACTTAGGCCGTTTCTACAGCGCTTTGATTGGGATGATCAATGACAATGCCGATGAAAAACGACAAATCTTCAGTTTCCGTAATCCCGGGACTGAACGGGAAATCATTGCAGTGATTGTTGGGATGGGAGATATTGAGCCAATCGGTGGTTCGAATTTTCAAAATCTGCAATACATTTTGCGGGAAATCGAAGAATCTCAGGGGATTATTGCTGTCGCCAGTATGGGTCCATTCCATAATGACTTTAATAAGCTCAAAGATTCTTACCGTTTTGCCCAATCCATTATGATGAACCATAATTTATTGGATATGAGAGAACGGGTATGGATTGAAGAACAAAGCAAATCCGCTAAGGAGACCCAGTCCATACTGGCACAAAATGCTTTCATTCGCACAGCGATTGAGAAGAGTAGTTTGGGTTATTTACAGAATATCGTAACCGAACATTTGAAAAAGGTTAAAGAATCCTCCTATTTTAGTTTGGGGGATGCAGTCCGGACTTTGAATGAATTTATGATTATGATGAATGATATTGCGCTGGAATATGGGGCGCCATCGGATAATTCCCGGAGTTACAAAAATAATTTACGATTGGATACCATCGAGCTTGATTTCTTAACGTATGACGACTTCTCCAGATTATTTTTACGTTTGACGGAATACTTCTATCATCAAATTGCCTCTTTTCTAAAATCAAGCAACGATTTCAATGTTTATGAGATTAAGGATTACATCGACAGGAATTACAGCGAGGATATCAAGATTTCTTTTTTTACGGAAAAGTACTACTTGAGCCGGGTCTATCTGATGAAACTGTTTAAGAAGGAGTTTGGGTTCGGAATTTATGAGTATGTATTGAAAGTTCGCATGAATCAGGCCAAAGAACTACTGGGGGATCCGGGCATTAAAATTCTTAGTATATCGCAAATGCTGGGTTATAACGACCATAACTATTTCAGCAAAGCATTCAAAAATTACTTTGGGATATCACCGACTGATTATCGTTCGATGGTACTTGAGCAAAGGGGATCAAAATAAAAAAGTAAATACTTTTTTACCCCAAAGTGTTAACTTAAATACATTTAAACCGTAACTTGTTTGTCATATGATACAGATATCTGGAAACGTATCAGGGATTGTTCGTTCAAATGGCCATGATACCAGATTGATTTCAGTTCAAAATATTACAAGAAAGTTGGGAGGGTTTAGAAGTGAAGAAAAAGATTTTTGTTTTAGCAGTATGTCTTTTATTGCTCGTGAGTTCGTTCGGATGCTTAGTCGGAGCCGCGGCGCCAAAACCGGTTACCATCAAGATTTTTATGGGTTCTCCGGAATATTCCGATGCCATGAATGCTTTGATCAATCAATATAAAAAAGTGGCGCCGAATGTCACGATTCAACTGGAAATTATGCAATCGGATCTGCCGACGATTTTGAAGGCCAGAATTGCTGCAGGGAATATCCCCGATATATTCCAGACGACTGCAGGCGGCGAAAT
>DNPQ01000563.1:16131-17551 GCA_003501335.1 Bacillota bacterium | reverse complement strand
CTGGAAGCAGAAACAATCTTATCCCATCATATACAGCTGCGTCGAGCAACTGCTCAACAGGAGCTAGCCCGGAACGGGCAGCATCTTCCGGTAACGGTTAAACTCGGAAAATTTGAGTTCCCAAAACGGGTTTATCCCTTTGGAGTCTTACCGGCCGGGGAATACAAAGGCTTGCGGGTTATTTTAGGGAAGGGAGCCGGGAAAAATTGGTGGTGTGTTTTATATCCGCCTTTATGCTTATTGGATAAAGATGCTCCCAGCTTTCGAAAAGCCACTTCGGTGCAAAATGTTAAAGTTGAATATCATTTGGCGGCCCTTGAAAAATTGCTTCATCAGAAAGGGATACCCATGGACCATTACTGGAAGGGATGGGGCACCTATTTTGGGATGATGTAGAATTTCTTCGCTTTTATCTTTTTCATTCTTTAAAATCTAGTATGTTTACTATTTACCGAAATCAAAAGAGCAGCAATGCTCTTTTTTTGTTGATTGGATTCCCGGCATCCTTTTCGAATGGTTAACGGCGGAGGCTACCTGAGCCTAGCAAGGAAAGTCCATTTATGATAAGATAAAATCAAATCTTAGAATATCCTATCCCAATTGAGGTGGTTTGGTTATGCAGCTGGCGCAAGAAACGGTTTTAACTCTTACTGCAATCAAAGAGGCCCAGATGAAACTCAACCGATTAAATGACGGAAGAAGAATTCATAATGATGATGAAGCCTGCCGCTTCATTCATGAACGGGGTTTTGTTTTATTGATGCCGGTGGATGGTATTTCTTTCCCCAGTTTATCAAAGGCGGATGATGCCGCCCCATGGGGCGGCTTTGCAATCACCGATCGAGCCTGGGCGTGGAAAGAAACCCTTCCCGGTCATAAATTATGCGCCTATACGAAATTGATACACGGTCGTGGCACTTTTATCAGTTGGAGTTTATACCCCTCATTTTTGAAAGTATACGGACCCGAAGGTGATCCGGATTATGAATATGAAAATGGCAGATTGGACAAGACGGAACGGGATTTATATCATTTGGTTGAAAACTCTGGTCCCATTGATTCCCGGGAGTTATGGCGGATGGCTAAAAGTATTTTTGGTGATAAACGGAACCGTTTTACCGCCACATTGGAAAAATTGCAATCCCGCTTTTACTTGACTGTCGCGGGGGGTTCATTAGAGGGTTGGACTTTACATACCTGGGACTTGGTGGAACGCCAGGCGCCGCAGGATATCCTTGAGAATCTTCCACCCAGGGATGTAGCTCTGGTGAATATTCTTTGGCAGACGATTCAAAATTGCCATGCGGTATCGGAGAGAAAACTCCGTTCAATCCTTCGCTGGTCACCCCTGGATTTGGGACATGGGTTGGAGCTCTTAAAAAAGCAAAAGCGGATTAGGGAAGTTCAGGTTGAAAAGGAG
>DNPQ01000563.1:0-15775 GCA_003501335.1 Bacillota bacterium | reverse complement strand
GGAAAGGCAACCGATGAAAAGGTCCGATCATGCGCATTCGTGTTTGGGCTTTTTTATTTTGATGTCTTTTTTCAATTCATTCTTGCCAAATGGAAACATTTCCAGTAAAATTATAGAAAAAATCACGGGGTAAAAATGACGACAATTAAAGAAGTTGCGAAATTAGCCGGGGTAGGGATCGGAACCGTTTCCAGAGTGATGAACGGCGGGCAAAATGTGTCCCCGGAAACGCGGGAAAAAGTGCTGGAAGTATCCAAAAAATTACGATATAAGCCGAATAAAACTGCCCGGAGCTTGGTAAAGGGCCATTATTCCCAGCCGACTATCGGGGTGGTTTTTACCACGGCCATTCATCCGTTTTTTTATGAAATCCTGAAGGGTATCTATTATGGCTTGCAACAATCCCATTATAATATGCTGGTTTTTAATATGGGCGAAGATCGCAGCAATGTTTTCAACCGGATTCCCTATGAGAATTTGGCCGGCGTCCTTAATGTATCCACGAAAATGACGGCGCTGGAGAAAGAACAGTTGCAGATCAACGGTATTCCTTATCTTTATCTGGATTACTTTGAAGAGAACGTCAACTCAATTTATTTCAACAACTATGCAGGGGGTGAAATGGCGGCCGCTTATTTGCTATCGAAGAACGCTAAGAAGATCGCCTTTGTGGGGGAAAATACCCAAAATCAACAATTTGAAAAACGCTTGGCGGGATTTATAGGCAAATTAAAAGAACATCATTTGGCAATCGTCTGCCAGAAGCTGATTGAGATCAAGGAAGATATGCCTTTTGATATCTATGAAAAAGAATCCTATTACATAACCAAAGAAATACTGCAAGCAAACGAGATCGACGGCATATTTTATTACTGCGATGAATTTGCTTACGGAGGCTTTACTGCCCTTCAAGAATTGGGTCATCGGATTACTATTATCGGTTATGATGATACCTTGCCGTCAAAATATTTAGGACTGACAACGGTTCGTCAACCCGCTTATCAACTTGGTTTAGAAGGAGCCAAGCGGATGATGAACATACTGGCCGGCGCTGAAAATCAATTCATCTGCCAATGTATCCAACCTGAATTAGTCATCCGTTCAACTTGAGCTTTTTTCTTTTCGATCTCTCCTGCGGATTTTTCTTTTGTTAAAAAAGTTCTTTATTGGTTATTGTTGACAACTGGAAACGTTTCTATTATTATGAATATGGATGGTGATTTTCCAATGAAATATTTATACGCATCATTGGAAACGATTCCAGTTGAATATAACAGGGGAGTGATGAAATTGAAGAGAAAAAAAGGGGTCGGAACTCTATTTGTATTGATGCTAGTAGGAGTTATTTTTTTACCCAAAGCGCTTTTGGAGATAATTCCGTTATCTCCATCACGGGCACTTGGGGCGGCAGTGAGCTGGCAACCTTTAATAAGATTGCCGAAGCTGCGGGGGTGAAAGTGAATTTTAATACTACCCGTGATTTAAATGCTGTTTTAGCTACAGCTGCGAAAGCAAAAACCCTTCCGGATATTGCCATTTTACCAAACCCCGGAAAGCTTCAAGAACTGGCAAAGACAGGCGAACTCCAGCCTTTAAACTATCTTTCCAAGAATGATTTGAAGAATTATGCGAAAACTTGGATCGGTCTTGGCAGTTACGGCGGTAAATTATATGGTGTTTACTTTAAAGTCGCTAATAAGTCAGTCATTTGGTATAACCCGAAAGAATTTAAGAAAAACGGTTGGGCCGTTCCTAAAACTTGGAACGAACTCATCGCTTTGGATAAAAAAATTGTTGCTGCCGGAAAGACCCCTTGGTCCATCGGGGCCGATATTGGTTGGCCGTTAAGCGATTGGCTTGAAAACATTATGATCCGAACGGCTGGGCCTGAATTGTATCAGCAATGGATTGATCATGATATTCCCTGGACGCATCCGGCTGTCAAAAAAGCATTTCAGACCTGGGGGCAGATCGTCGGCGATTCTAAAAATCTAGCCGGTGGGATTGACGGCACGCTCGCTACTACATTTCAAAATGGAGCTATTGCCGTATTTCAAGAAAATCCCAAAGCCTATATGTATTATGAAGGCGATTTTATGGGCGGCATTGTAACTTCTCAGCTTCCCAAGGTGAAACTTGGTGAGGATATGGACTTTTTTGCCTTCCCTTCGATTAATCCCAAATATGGAGTCCCGGTTGTAGGTGGCGCTGACGTATTTGTAGCTTTTTCCGATAAACCGGCCGTCAAGAAGTTGATGAAGTTCCTCACCACAGTACAGGCTAATGAAATTGCAGTTAAAAACGGTTTTCTTTCTCAGAACAAAGGGGTTTCACTCGATGCTTATCCCAATGGGGTCAGCAGAAATTCAGCCCGTATTTTAACCAGGGCCGAAGTTTACGCATTCGATGCCTCGGACCTTATGCCTCCGGCAGTGGGCAATCAAGGCGGCGATTGGGATGCCTGCAAACAATTCATTCAGGATCCTGCAAAACTAGATTCTATTCTTGAAAACATGGAATCCCTAGCGAAAAAGAACTATTAAACCTTTTATAGCAACCGGTCGGCCTCAAGAGTCAGCCAATACTACTTTTGGGGCCGTTTTTTTTGGAGTCGCCGGTATTGAGGACTGAAAATATTTTTTGTGACGGGGAGTGAGATGATGGGCAGTCCAAATAGGGTAGGAGCCTGGAAGAAAAGTCGGATTCGCGAATGGCTGGGTTATTATGTATGGCTTTTGCCTGCAATCATACTGGTTTTATTCTTTTTGGTAATACCGACAATACAAACCATTTATCTTAGTTTGAATCAACAGGTGACTTTCAGCGAGAGCCAATTTCGACAAAAATTTCTATCGCAATTAAAGAATCAGGCGGGAAAAGAAATCAGCCGCAGCGATCTTATTGAGGAAATCCCTGGTTGGGGAAAAGTGGTTGATCAAAACCTTCATCAATACAAGATTCATCTTGCTTCCGGCGATATTAATGCTGACATGACCATACAGGATACGGTGGAACTATTGATTATGTCGATTCATCAGCAACATCAATCAAGTGACGGAGATCAACAATTTTCGGGTTTAAAAAATTACAGTGACATGATCAGCGATCATACTATGCTGACCGCTTTTAAAAACAACTTTATCTGGCTGGTGATTTTTACAACATTCACGGTTATTATCGGATTGTTAATCGCCGCTTTGGCGGACCGGGTTAGATGGTCAACTTTCGCGAAAACCGTCATTTTTTTGCCTATGGCGATATCGGGAGCGGCATCGGCCGTGATCTGGAATTTTATGTACTTTAAAGATGTCCATACCGGAACGATCAATGCAATGATTCATGGAGTGATGAGTTTATTGCAACATCTCAACTTGGTTTCCGCCAATAGTTTTGGTGGGATCGCCTTTTTGGGCAGACCCGATCTGGTTAATTTGGCAGTGATTTTTGCCGCCATATGGATGCAAGTCGGTTTTTGCACCGTTATTTTTAGCGCTGCTTTGAAATCCGTTCCGGTTGAATTGATTGAGATGGCCCGAATTGAAGGGGCTAACAACGCCCGGATATTTTTTAAAATCGAAATCCCGGTGATCCAATCCACAATTGTCCTGGTGATCACCCAAATGATCATGTGGGTCTTAAAGGTCTTTGATATTATTTATGCCTTGACTCAAGGCGGCCCTTTCAACTCCAGCGAGGTCGTAGCCAACCGGATCTATATGACTGCCTTTAATCTCAATAATTTTCAATATGCTTCAGCCATGGCGGTGGTTTTGTTTATCGCAGTAACCCCTATTTTATTGATGAATATTCGCAATTTATCCTATGAGGAAAGTGTCCGGGAATAACAGACAGGGAGGAAGATATGATGGTGGAGCGTGAAAATACCCTCGAAACGCGAAAGACTTTCAAACTGCCAATCCATGGGTTCGTCCATTGGAAGTGGAGTAAACTGGTTATGAATGTTTCCCTGGCAGTCATTGTACTGATATGGTTGATACCTATTTTAATGCTCTTTATCAGCTCCATCCGGCCTATCGGCGATATGCTGACGACGGGTTGGTGGTCTGCATTCCTGCATCCCGGGCGGTTTACCTTGGATAATTATAAAACCGTATTATCCAGTAAGGGTATTGGCGGAGGGTTCATAAATTCTCTTATTATTACAATACCCTCTACGATTCTGCCGATTTTTATCGGAGCCCTGGCGGCTTACCCTCTCTCGTTTTACAAATTCCCCGGCCGTAAACTTTTGTTTGTGGCGATTATTGCGATGCAAATTGTTCCTTTGCAAACCGTATTGGTTCCCGTTTTATTAACTTTAAAAGGAATTCATTTAAATGGGACTTTTCCCGGCATCTGGCTGGCACATACTGCTTTCGGCCTGCCGTTATGCATTTATCTGTTTCACAATTATTTCGCTCAACTCCCTTATTCATTGATCGAAGCGGCTAAAATTGATGGAGCCAATAATTTGAAGATTTTTTCAATACTGATTGCCCCGATGTCCAAACCGGTTTTCGCTAGTTTGGCGATTTTCCAGTTCCTATGGATTTGGAATGATTTACTTGTCGCCATGGTTGTCCTAGGTAATCCGGCATTAAGTCCTTTAACCGTCAGACTCACCAGTTTACTGGGTTCACTGGATGCAGGCTGGAATATTATGACACCGGCAGCCTTTGCGTCCATGATTTTGCCCTTGATTATATTTTTAGCTTTCCAGAAATATTTCGTCAGAGGTATCTTGGCTGGAGCGGTTAAGGGGTAGAAATCCTGATTTTTATAGGGATTCTTCAACCCGTTCGATTGGAAAAAAGCAACAAAAATATAGTACGTCTTTTGCATCCAAGACCGTGGCTACTTCATTTGCATCCATAGAAACAACAAAAATCAATAGGAGATTGCAGATCATGATAAATATACCCCTTAAGTCGCCTCATTATGCTTATGATGAATGGGAAGTTGTTGAAAACCGTTTTACAGTCGAAAACAATGCCCGAAATGAAACCGCCTTTGCGCTCGGTAATGGTTATTTTGGAATGCGCGGTACTTTTGAAGAGGGTTATTCCGGTCCTGGTTGGCCTGGGGTTGAAGGAACTTATATCAATGGTTTTTATGAAACAGCGATCATCAAATACCCGGAAATTGCTTACGGTTATGCTGAAAAAAGCCAGACTATGCTGAATGTGGCCAATTGTAAAATCATCAAACTGGTGGTTGATGGTGAAGAATTCAGCATGCTGGAGGGGAAAGTAAGCGATTATCAAAGGTCTGTATCTTTTAAAGAAGGAATTTTACAGCGCCGGTTGATCTGGACATCACCACGGGGGAAAAAGGTCGCAATTCATATTGAGCGGATGATATCATTAGCACATCAACACTGGGCATTGATCCGCTATGAAGTGAAACCGCTAAACTTTAATGGGACTATCCAATTCATGACTGCTATTGACGGGGATGTAACCAATTTATCCGCTGAAAAAGATCCCCGGGTTGGTTCCGGCCTTCAGGGGAGGGTGTTATCAGTCTCCAATATCTTGGGAGATGGCGAATTCGGTTTGATTGTGCAAAAAACTCAAAATTCCGGTTTGACGTTGGCTAGTGCCATGATCAATCAAATGGAAACCGGAAATCGGTATACCATTCAAAATCAGACCGAAGAATTTTCTGTACAAGCCGTTTATGAGGTTCATGCGGCTTTAGACGTTCCGGTTATTCTTACCAAGTATATTGCGGTAGTAACATCATTGGATAGAGCGGTTGAACCGACGGTTCAACCATTGGATGAAACGATTGAAGCCAGGGCCAAGCAGGAGGTATGGAAGGCTAGAGAAACCGGTTATGCAGGAATGAAACAATTGCAATTGGATTTTTTAAGAGATTTTTGGTTTCAAAGCCATGTTGATATCAAAGGGGAACCTGCGATCCTACAGGCCATTCGTTTCAATATGTTTCATCTTTTGCAATCCGTCGGCCGGAACGGCAGAACCAACATCGCAGCCAAAGGGCTGACCGGTGAGGGCTATGAAGGACATTATTTTTGGGATAGCGAGACTTATATTTTGCCATTTTTTTTATGCACGTTTCCTGAAATTGGCCGAAAGCTTTTGGAGTACCGGTATAACTTACTTCCCCAGGCTAGAGAAAGGGCCAGACAGATGTCCCATCCCAAAGGGGCTTTGTTCCCTTGGCGAACCATTAACGGCGAGGAATGTTCAGCTTATTTTCCGGGTGGAACCGCCCAATATCATATCAATGCTGATATTGCCTTCGCGGTAAAAAAGTATGTGGAAACCACTGCAGATCATGATTTCCTGATTCACTATGGAGCGGAATTATTATTTGAAACTGCCAGGTTGTGGGCGGATTTAGGAGCCTTTATCCCCGGAAGGGGGAACCTATTTTGCATCAATGAGGTTACCGGGCCCGATGAATATTCGGCCCTTGTGAATAATAACTGTTACACGAACCTAATGGCGAAAGAAAATTTAGAATATGCCTGCCAAGTCGCGTTATGGATGAAAGAAAATGCTGCTGATGAATATCAAAAATTAGCAGCTAAAATTGGGTTGGAAGAAGGGGAGCTGGAAGCCTGGGGAAAAGCGGCTACAGAGATGTGCATCCCTTATGATCCGGGATTAAAAATCCATTTGCAGGACGATGATTTTTTAAACCGGGTTCCTTGGGACTTTTCTCACACGCGGCCTGAGCAATATCCCTTGTTAATGCATTTTCATCCTTTGGTCATCTACCGGCACCAGGTTTGCAAACAGGCTGATCTGGTTCTGGCTTTATTTCTACTGGGTGATCAATTTAGCAAGGAACAAAAGCAGCGCGATTTTGATTTCTATGAAAAAATAACTACCCATGATTCTTCCTTGTCTTCGAGTATATTTAGTATTGTAGCGACTGAAATTGGTTATTTCGATAAAGGGTACCAATATTTTTTAAAAACTGTTCGAACGGATTTAGATGATATTCAGGGTAATACTAAAGATGGAATTCATGCAGCCAGTATGGCGGGATCCTGGATGTGCTTGGCTTATGGCTTCGCTGGTATGCGCGTTCATCAAGGCACCATAAGTTTTCATCCGGTTCTTCCTGAGGGTTGGCAAGAATACAGTTTCCGAATTAATTTCCGGGGAAACATTTTGGAAGTTGGGGTCGATCCAAACGGAGCTTCATTTCATCTTTTAAAAGGAGAACCATTAACGCTTGAGTGTGATGGGCAGAAATGTAATTTGGTAGAAGAACAACAAATCCCGGTAGGCTGTCAGTAAGAGCTTTTTAGACTCCAAAGGCCAAAGGTTCCCCTTCCGGCTAAAAAAACGGGAAATATATCTTTACCACTTTAAATCCTTTTCTTTGTCAAAGCCCGCAAAAAAATAATTGTTCCTTAGGTTATTCCATTTATATACATTTTAAACGAGGAGCGGTATTTTCTCCACTCTCTCCGGCTGTATTTCAATGGTTTCTAAGTTAGGGTTATATTAACACTCAAAATGAATGAAAAATCATTTAAAATTTAGCGAATTGTAATTGCATTCAACTCAAAATCGTGGTTTAATAAGTAATTGTTGACTAATGATAGTAAAGTGAGGTTATTGATAGCTTCTATGAAAGAAAACATTCGAAATATTGCGATTATTGCTCACGTTGACCATGGCAAGACGACTTTGGTCGACTGTTTGCTCAGACAAGCCGGTATTTTCAGGGATAATGAACGGATTATCGAACGGGTTATGGATAGTAACGACCTGGAGCGGGAACGCGGGATTACCATTTTGTCAAAAAATACTGCGGTCAATTACGGTGATCTAAAGATCAATATCGTGGATACACCCGGTCATGCCGATTTCGGCGGTGAAGTGGAACGGGTGCTGCGGATGGTTGATGGAGCCTTATTGCTGGTTGATGCTTTTGAGGGACCTATGGCTCAAACAAAGTTTGTGCTTAGAAAAGCCTTAGAAGTGGGTCTGCGAATTATCGTGGTCATTAATAAGATTGATAGACCGGATGCCAGACCTGATGAAGTTTTAAATGAAGTTTTTGACTTATTTGTGGAGTTGGAAGCAGAGGATTGGCAGTTGGAGTTTCCGGTTATTTATGCTTCTGCCCGTACCGGAAAAGCAACTTTAGACTGGCATCAACCCGGTAACGATATGAAACCGGTGTTTGAAATGATTAAGAAAGAGATCCCATCACCTGCCGGAGATGAAAATGCCGTATTACAACTCCAGATTAATACTTTGGATTATGATGATTATGTGGGACGGGTGGGCGTTGGACGCATCCTCAATGGTAATGTAAGCGCCGGACAGATGGTAAGTCTGTGCAAGCAAGACGGAAAAGTTGAAATGATTAAAATCGGTAAACTTTGGATTTGGGAAGGTTTAAAACGCAAAGAAGTTGAGAAAGCTTCGGCTGGCGATATTGTGGCGATAGCGGGCTTGGGTAAGGTGAATATTGGAGAAACGGTCAGCGATCCCGAAAATCCTTCACCACTTCCCTTGTTAACCATTGATGAGCCGACTTTGACCATGAATTTTATGGTGAATGACAGTCCGTTTGCCGGACGGGAAGGCAAGTTTGTCACTTCCAGACATATCCGGGAACGGCTTTTTAAGGAAGCGGAAACTAATGTCAGCCTGCGGGTTAGCGAAACCGATTCCGCGGATTCATATGAAGTGTCCGGCCGTGGTGAGTTGCATTTGGGTATTTTAATTGAAACGATGCGTCGGGAAGGTTATGAGTTGCAGATTTCTAAACCCCGGCCAATTTTGAAGCGAATCAATGGTGAATTGTGTGAACCGTATGAGCGCCTTTTTATCAATCTTCCGGAAGAATTTTCGGGTAGTGTGATTGAAAATTTGGGCAATCGGCGTGCAGAGATGATTAACATGCAGCCAGCGGGGGAGAAAAATGTTAAATTGGAATTTTTGGTTCCAGCCCGTGGCCTGATTGGGTTTCGTTCTGAGTTTTTGACCGCAACCAAGGGCGAGGGGATTATGAACCATCTGTATGAAAAGTATGGACCTTGGAAAGGTGAAATAGCTACCAGAGGACGGGGAGTCTTAACGGCTTTCGAAGCTGGCGAAGCGACCACCTACGGAATTCATAATGTTGAAGAACGCGGTACGTTATTTATTAGTCCGATAGATAAGATTTATGCCGGGATGATCGTGGGTGAGAATTCCCGGGAAGGCGACCTGGATGTTAATGTTTGTAAGAAAAAGCACCTTACTAACATGCGGGCCAGTACATCTGATGAGACAATCCGTTTGACTCCGCCGCGGCAGTTTACGTTGGAACAAGCCATGGAATACATCGAAGAAGATGAATTGATCGAGGTCACCCCTAATTCGATCCGGATGCGCAAAAAGATTTTGGATAAGAGTGATCGGGGAAGAATGTCCAAAAGAGGTAAAGACGCTCAAGTTGTTTGAAAGAGCTTATTCTTTCGCACCGGCCTTTTTGAGCATACTGACTATCTCCGGTAATCCATGGGCTGCCTCTAAAGCTGTGTAACCATCGTGATTTTTGAGAGCCAGATCGGGATTTTTACTGAGCAATATTTTTACGATGGCAGGGTAACCTTGATAGCTGGCTAGCATGATGGCGGTCGAGCCGTCCTGGCGCTTAAAGTTTACTTCAGCGCCGTTATCTATCAGACATTGTACGGCATCGGTTTTTTGATATAGATTCGCAATGATTAAGGCATTATCGCCTTCTTTATCTTGGCTTTTAATGGATGCTCCGTTTTCAATCAGCAGTTTTAGGGCTTTTTGTTGTCCGCATTTAGCCGCTATCATCAGAGCTGTCCATCCTAATTTGCTGGTCTTCAAATTCAAATCGGAATGAGCGGCAATGAACTGCTGGACGATATCGATTGAACCGGTTTGGATTGCCCACATCAGGGCAGTCCAACCTCCCCGCCCTTGGATATTCCCATTCGCCCCATCCGTCAGCAAAATCGAAACAATGTCATGATAACCAAACATCGTCGCCAGAATGGCGGCGGTATCGCCGTCATGATCCTTGGCATTGATGAGGGCTCCCTTTTGAATCAAAGCCTGAACGATTTGGCCTTGATTTTGTCGGGCTGCCAGGATCAAAGCAGGAGTACCGCTTTGATCCTGGCCATTGGGGTCAATTCCCTGATCCAACAAGGCTGCTGCAGTAGGAAAATCTTTCCGACGAATGGCTTCAATCAATAACGTATTAGGGTTAACCCCACTGGTAATAAAAACCTTCAAAAGATCGGAATTGCCGCTTTTAGCTGCCATTAATAAAGGCGTATCATCATTTTTGTCGCGGATATTGGGATCACCGCCTTTTGATAACAACCAATGAAGGATATCGGGACTACCCTGTTGGATAGCATAGTGCAAAGCGGTCCAACCGTTTTTATCTGTTGCGTTGGGATTGGCTCCTTTGAAAATTAAAATCCGGACCAGCTCGGTGTTACCTTGACTGGCGGCGATCATTAAGGGAGTCCGGCTCTGATTATCCGTTCCGTTGAGTTCAACGCCGTTGTCAATTAACAATTTAGCAGCATCGTTGCTGCCTTTCTGGATGGCCCAAAAAAGGGCTGACCATTGATTGGAATCCACTTTATGGATGTTTGCCTGGGCGGCTAGTAGTATTCTTAGCGCATCCGGATGATTTTCGGATGCTGCGGCCATCAGCGGAGTGAACCCATCTTTATCAGGAGCATCAACATCCACCCCTTTGGCAACCATGAACGAAATATTGGCCGTATGTCCTTGCTTCGACTCCCATAATAATGCGGTCCAACCGTTACTGTCGACAGCTTTAAAATTGGCAGCTTTTTTGAGTAAGAGTTGAACGGTTTCCTTATTGCCGCTTGAAGCTGCCGCTATGAGGGAAGTCATTCCGTTTTTGGCGGTATGATCGACATCAGCGTCATGCTCCATTAAAAATTTAACTGTATCCGGATAACCGTTTTTAGCAGCCCATAACAAGGGGGTCCAACCTTGGTCGTCTTGCTCATTAATATTAGAAGGGTAATTTTGAAGTAATTCATTGATGAATCCGGTATCGCCTTTTTTAGCTGCATATACTACGCTAAGGGTTAAACTGGCACCTTTGTTTTTTAGAAATTGAATGATTTTAGGGTCTTTCACTTTGATGGCATATAGCAGAGCCGTATAGCCTTCGTTGGAACGAAGATTGGAGTCGGTCTGGTCGTTTTTGAGGAGCAATTCCACAACGGGCAGGTGTTTATTATTTACGGCATGGATCAAGGCAGAGAAGCCGTAATCGTCTTGCAAATTAGGTTCGGCACCCTTATCCATTAAGATTTTAACAACCGGCGTGAAACCTTTATCGGAAGCTATTATCAAGGGGGTGCAATCATTATCGCCCCGGGTATTGATGTCAGCTCCTTTAGTGATTAGTAGTTTAACCAGTGATGGTTTATTTTTAGTGACTGCCTTTAGCAGAGCGGAATTATAATCCTCTGCTCCCCTCACTATTGGTAAGGCAATGGTCAACAATACTACCAATAGCAAATATTGCAATCTGATTTTCATGAAAGCCCTTCTTTCCGATGCCAACTTCTGAATATATTTATCCCCATATCCTATTGGAGTGGTCCTTCTTTTGAAGGTATAATTATATGTGTGTAAATATTTTATATGAAAGCCTTATGGATAGCAATATCCTTTAAGTATCGAAAATCCATTAAATGGATTTTCTGTTATCGGATTCTACAAATAATGGTCAGATTTCTCCTTTCTTTAAAGTCTTTATTAATGTTTACTTTATTTGGAAAAGATTCAGTAGTAGTTATTATCCTTCATTCAATCGTATACTGTTGCGATACATAATTTAATGCAATTAGAGCATTGAAAGCCCACTTCCGGAATTTTGGTTTCACTTCATGGCTCCGGTAAACCGGGGCGATTGACTGCCAAATTCGAAAATATTTTCGGTGTCTAAAGTACGGCGATCGACGGTTAGAGTTCCTTCTCCACCATTAATTTTAATGGAATCCACAGCATGAAGTTTCATTTTATTTTGGGGGCCTTTTTTCCAATAAAGGATTGAAGCGCTATAGGGGACAGCTTTATCGACGAAGCCTCTGATCCCGGCGGCGCCAGTGGTACCGGCATCATCAATAACAGTATTTTTTTCCATGGAAAGTTTATATTGGTGGTTATGCCCATGAAGTATGGTGGGAACCATCCCAATCAAGCCTTCAGCAAGAGTACGGTTGTGGACGGCAATAATATCAGGATGTTTTGTATCGTGAATGACTCTGTCTTTCAGTACTTTTGCAGCATCCACATATTGAGCTGCTTCGGCCATATCGGAATTATATTTCATGGCAGCAGGGTCGGCTGCGCCTGTAATGGTAAGCCCTTTGATGAACAGGTCTTTTTTTAGCAACACAATGACCCCTTGGGTATGGATAAGACGTTTAATCACCAAAGGTGATTCGTGATTACCAGGAATAAAAACATAGGGCACTTTCAAACTGGGAATTCGATCGATAATTTTTGCCTCCAGAGCGCTTCCGTAATCTGTAAGGTCTCCGGTATCGATAATGAATTGAATTTTGAAATTGGTAATCAATTCACTTATAAAATCAAAGGCGGCCGGGTTGTTATGAATGTCGCTGACATGTAAAATTTTAACATCTGATTGCATGTCGCTCATATTTTTTATATCTTGGGCTTGTTTAAATAAAATCGGTAACCCCTGGGAGATCTTTTTTAAATTATTGCCGATGACTTCGATATTATCAAGGCTCATGGTCACTAAATTCATAGCCCATGGAGCGGCTGATAGGACCCCGTGATATTGGGGATGTTCAATCGCCTGGGGTTGGTAGGAAATAATAGTACCGGCAAGCAAGATTAAGATGGTGGTTGCTGAACAAATTATCCCATACAGAAACAGCTTGGAAAGGGGTTTTATCCTCAGTATCAATAATACCAGGGACCCACCGAATAAACCATAAAGAACGACCTTGAGAAAAAAAATTATCATGGTTGACTTTACTTCATGTTGCAGTAAAGTCAGCCATTGTTGTTTGGGTGGTAGAGCGTTTATTTGTTTTGCTAAGGCTGAAAAATTAACCTCATCCAGCGTGATAATGAATTGCCACGGAGTTTTGTGCGATTCAAAAAACAAGCGGCCGATGGGGGGGACCTCGATCATAGTGCCGCCCTGTAGGCTAAATTTATTTTGTAATTTAAATGATAGTGAGTTATAAGTAAAGGCAGAAGTAGAGAATAATTGGATGAATAATAGGGTTGAAAAAAAGACTAGAAAAGACATGGTGCAGATTCGAACCCGATGATTCTGACGGATGTTAAACCAAAATTTCCCCATGATTTTCGCCCCAAATTTTTTTTTATTATAACATATTACAGCTAGTCAATTGGGTGTGAGTGTATGCCTCTGCTGGAATAAAATATCTTTGTTTTCATATAAATGTAATAAGTCTTCCCGGAGAGGTGATCTGTATGGCATATTGCTCTGAATGCGGTATTTATTATACAGGCAAAGAAGACATTTGCCCCAGTTGTGGTAATGGGACTCGAAATCGCAAACCAGAGACGGAGCCATTAATCAATGCAGGAAATGTTATACCATTAACCCAGGATTTCATCGTTCCTACCTTCAAAAACGAAGCCGAGGGGAACAGCGATTTTAAAAATGAGCAAGAAATTCCACCATCAACCGTTTTTGAAAGGTCTGGCAGGGATCAAAGCCTTTCGAATAACGAAAAGGCTAAGATGAATTCGTCCGCTCCTCAAAGCGAGGTCATATATTTTCAAAATGAAAGTCAGTTGGGTAAGGGCATCATTAAGCCTCAAAAGATAGAAATGGCCACGGATGGAGTGCATTTCAAGTATGAGACTCCCACTCACAGCTTTATGAAAGAAGGGCCGGTTAAAGAAAAGCCGAAAGAATATCGGGTAACCTTTGACGATATGGAGCTGAAAACTTTGAATGAAATTTCGCTTGAAAAAATATCCCAGGAATTGCCGACACCACCGACTTTGATGCAAGACGAGATCATTGAAAAGCCTTCCGAAGAAAAAACGGATGAAGAAACTTTGATTGAAAATGAAGGCAAGCCAAAAGAGTCACTTTTAGAAGAGTTTAACGAACCGGACGTTTTACAGGCTGATGTGGAGTCTAAAATTATTGAAGAGCCTATTAGCGAATTGATTTCGGAACCGGTTTTTCCGGAACCGGAATTGTCAGAACCTAATGATAATATAGCTTATGAGGATGTGGCGGTGTGGGAGGGCACCCAGAGCTGGTTGAAAATCCCCATTGGCAATCGATATCGTGTGACCCGCAGTTCACTTATTATTTTTGATAAGAACCATTATAAACTTTTTGATGTAGCTTTATCCCTTATCTCGGAAATATCGGTAAAACAGTCCTGGATTGATAAATTATTGGGTATAGGAGATTTATTGGTTTCCATCCCCGAGTTTGCTGCCACCAAGGTGGTTTTAGGCGGAATATCAGAGCCGTATAAAGTAAAGACAATGATTGAACAATTGATAAAAGATGAGTGAGAATTGAAAATACTTAAGGGCGGATAATAAAAATTGACAAGTGTATTTACGGCGTGAGAGTATACTCGAAAACAGATTTGAAAAAGGTTGAATTTGGTAGAAAATAATAGATACATTTTCTTGACTTCAAGTTGTCTGTTATGATAAAATAGTTTTTGCCGATGCGGGAGTAGCTCAGTTGGTAGAGCGTCAGCCTTCCAAGCTGAATGTGGCGGGTTCGAGCCCCGTTTCCCGCTCCAATATAAAATGACAGCTTCCTAGAATATCGGGAAGCTTTTTTGTTATCTACGACCAGAGAAATTGCAATTGGATGGTTGGGGATCAATAAATTTTCCGAAGTGTACAGGCTATTTTTAAAAGGAGAATTTAAACATGAAACTTAGCAAAACCGGTTTACTCTTTATTACAGCAGTTGCATTTTTTGTTTTAGGTGGATTGGCATTTGGAAATGATTTTGGCGATGCTGCCGTTTATTTTCCGATGAAGCCCGGAAATTATTGGATTTACAAATTATCAATGCCGGGCAATTCTCATGTTTATGAACAAAAAGTTAAAGTGGATGATTCGGAAGGCGGAAAACCCGAAATTATAGTTTACGATCCCAAAGGTACTCCAGAGGTTTTTGTATACTATGAATTGAATGAGCTGGGTTTATTTAAATCGTCGGAAATGGCCTCCTGGGGGCTCAGTCAGTATAAACCCTTATGGCCGGTGCTTAAAAATAAAATGGCCGTGGGGACCAGTTGGAACTGGCAGTCAGCTGACCATAAAATGACTGAGAGCGTAAAAGTGACTGCTGCTGAAAAAGTTACCGTTCCGGCTGGGACCTTTGAAGCTCTGTTGGTTGAATGCTCCGGAACAAATTTCAACGGAGTCTCTTATGTTGATAAAACCTGGTATGCGAAAAACATCGGATACGTAAAAGATGAACTAACGATGGAAGGTAAGTCGTTAGTTAGTGAATTAAGCGAATATCAGTTGGGAAAATAGAGATTGTTATGGCTCAATTGTTATGGTATAATATTTAAGCATTAAACGTCTGCGTTGTAAATAAAAATTTTTATATGCGCCTGTAGCTCAGGGGATAGAGCAACGGACTTCTAATCCGTGGCTCCCAGGTTCAATTCCTGCCGGGCGCGCCAAATAATTCGTAATAACAAGGAGTTGGAGAATACCTCAACTCCTTTATTTTAGTGTTACAGAAAGTGACA
>DNPQ01000351.1 GCA_003501335.1 Bacillota bacterium | reverse complement strand
TTTCATCACTATCGGGAGCATCAAAATACCAACGCGCATCGGAATTTATGCTTAAACCGCGCATCGGTAATAAAGGATCGTCGGCGGAGCTAAATACCCATTGCAAGTGGGCCTGTTGGATTTTTCCATTATAGTCACTATTGAGAGGTTCTCCCACAATAATTTCTGTATGCTGATGCCCTTCAACATAACCCAAACGGATTTCCGAAAATTCATTTACATTATAACCCAGATCGCAATTGAGCCCATAGTTTGAAATTTGATAATCAGAGACTCGGCGGCTTACGTCATATAGACTGCCGTCTGTTTTTTTAAAAAAGAAAGCAGGAGCAATAAACCATTTGTTGCCAGAAAAGGGTTTATAAAGTTCCGTCCGGAAAGCGGGTTCAGTACCTAAGCCCAAGTCAACCCGCATTTCGGAATAAGGTCCGGCGATATTCAATGATGTAATCCGTGCGGCAATATTATCTTGACTTTCGCCGGGAGAAAAAGTCATTTGGAGTTTGGAACTTATAAATGGCGGTCCATAAGTCTTTTCATGCAATAAAATCTTTAAAACCGGCTGATTGTTTTCAACAGCAAATTCATAAGAAAGACCTTCATAGAGATCGGAACCCATCAAAGAGGTTAGGTCTTCCTCTAAGAGAGCAATATCAACTGGTCTGCCGATATATTTCTGAAAACGTTTTTCAATATTTGTCTTATAAATATCGGATGTGCCTTCAATTGCTATATTCTGGGGAATTGGGGCAATTTTCAAGTACCGTTTTTGGCGATCCTGCAAATATTGCTGCCATGAGGATTCATCCAGCGCATATTTTAGGAGGGCTGCTTTTTGTTGTTCGGTTGCCTGATAGCCTAATTGGATATAGCGTTTGGCGGCTCCCCATTGGAAAAGTCCCAATTCAGTTATAGAAGGTGCAATCACTACATCCGCGTGGCTGATGGATTTTTTGACATTCTGCGCTGTGACTGTATCTAAAGTTCTTGAAATTACTGTACCGATATTTTCAGATCGGTTATTCGGTAACGGTGATGCAATGTTTACAGCGATTACAACATCAGCGCCCATTTTTTTAGCAACATCAACAGGAACATTATTGAGGATCCCGCCATCGACCAACAATCGGCCGTCGTAGTCAACCGGATTAAAGACACCGGGTATCGACATCGTCGCCCGGAGTGCTTTTTCAAGCGAACCATTTTCCAATACAACGGATTCACCGCTACGAATGTCGGTAGCAATACATTTGAAAGGAATCGGCAGATCATCAAAGCTTTTTATCAGGGAATATTTCAGGGTTACCCGGCTTAAAATC
This sequence comes from Bacillota bacterium, assembly GCA_003501335.1. Taxonomy (GTDB): domain Bacteria; phylum Bacillota; class UBA4882; order UBA8346; family UBA8346; genus UBA8346. The sequence goes on along the minus strand of DNPQ01000351.1, from coordinate 2,507 downwards.
ATATCGACTTTATAAACATTTAATCCGCTGGGCAGAGTCAATTTTCCATTTCGGAGTCCTAGTCCTGAAAGCGGATAATCTTGTTGATCTTCTTTTCTGCGAAAACTCATCGAGTTATATGGCGGCACTGGATTGAACATTTTATTCCAGTCAATACTCTTTACCAGATTCACAAGATCCTGCGGACTCATTCCCATAGAATAACAAGCGCCTAGGAGACCTCCCATACTGGTTCCGGCGATATTGTCAACCGGAATATGATGCTCTTCCAGCCATTCTAGGATTCCAATTTGGGCGAAGCCCCCAGCAGCCCCACCTCCCAGGGCCAACCCAATTTTAAGACGGGGAGGAGATTGAATGGTTGGGAGTGCTTCGGCATTCACAAAGGTTTTTCCCGATACCAGGAATGAAACCATCAATATGATGAGTGAAATTAGCCAGCGATATATCGGATGTTGTTGCATTAATAGCCGCCTTTATTTGGAGTATCGGAATTTGTGTTTGTTTTTTTGTTGATTATCCATAATAGATTAACGTCTTCATTCTCTGAATATTGCATTTCTCGAAGAAATTCAATCGTAACAGCTATCCTAAAATTAAAAAGAATAAAAGCATAGATCAAATTAAGGAGACATTCTTTAGTTTTTGGAAATGTTTACCTGAAAGTCTCCTACGGTATAGCCTGGGTTATGATCTCCTGAAAAATGGCCGTTGGGTACATGCATCTATTTCGGTTGAAGAAGGCATGGGAAAGTATAGGCTGAAAATGAAGGCGAATCAAAATTGCACATCATAGGTATTTTCCAGAATCGTCACCATTTTGTATAACAATTCATTATAGGGGGTGGGGACACCGACTTTTAAACCTTCCCGATAAATTGCCCCATTAAGAAACTCAATTTCAGTCGGTTTTTTATTTTTAATATCTTGGGCCGTGGAAGGAAGATGGGCATACAGTTCCGGATTAATGGGGGTTTTCCCTTGATTCACCTGAAGTTCATCAGGAGAGAATTGGATACCCTTGGCCTGGGCGACTGCGATGACTTCATTTCGAATGAGGCTCATCATTTCTTGGGTATCGGGTATTGAAAGCGCTTGCCCCATGGATTGCCGTAAAAGTCCAAAAAGGGCATTGGTTGAATTATTCCTTAATTTAATCCATACTTCACTATCAATATCGGCTTTGAAAATTATTTTGAGGCCGCTCTTGATAAAATAAGCCTCAATTTTATTCATCTCTTCCGTGATGACTTTCGAAGCAGGGCCAAAACAAATTTTGGAGTTTTCACCAATAAGCGCCTGGATATGTCCGGGAACAAGCATTTTTCCGGCAAATTCCAGGATGCCATATAATATTTTGTCCGGATCATAATACTTAGCTAGAATTTCTACATTACCGATGCCGTTTTGCAAGGTCATAATATAAGTATGCCCATCAGCCAAAGATTGAGCTGCGACAGCAGCAGCCTCCGTCTGATAGCCTTTGACCAAAAAGATAAGTACATCCATCTTTTGAAGAATTTCGGCAGAAGATTTTACGGCATTGAGGGTGAATTGCTCATCGCGATCTTGAATCTTGACTTCCAAACCATTTTTGCGGATGGCTTCGGTTATTTCTTCATTTTTATTGACCAGCCATACTTCGGCGCCGGCTTTGCTAAGCATCGCACCGACTAAACCACCCATAACACCTGCTCCGATAATTGCAAATTTCATATCGATTGCTCCTTGCGTGCAGTTTTCATTTTCATCCAGAAAATAGCTAATTTTTTTAGATTTATTAAGCTTTAGGAGTTTTGTAAATCATTGATTTGGCAGTATACTGCTTCAGCCTTCGGTATGTCATAAAAGGCCATGACCTCATTGTTATATTGTGATGCTAAGAAATCCAGGCCGGTGTTGCCATAAAAGGAGCCAAACATAGGAACTTTTCCGAAAATAAGGGTGCCAATCCCTGCCGAATCGATTGATTGATGGATAGCGGAGATTTGATGAATCCCCAGAGTGCGCAGAGTCTGTTTGGCTGTTTTCGGTAAAATGAAAATTCTTTGATTGGTTAATGCGTAAAAGGTATTTTTCTTTTGGTAATTTTTATAGAAAAATCTGCCCACCACCAAATAAAAACCCATGAGTACAAATAGGAGACCGAATAGGGGTGAAAAAAGACCCGGGTCATGACCTTGTCGCTTCATAATGAATAAAGCCAAGTACTCCCAATAAATTGCAAAACCGCACCATAAAATGCTGAAAGGAATCAAAAAAAGATCCAAGCGAGTAAAGATCTTGCGGATGTCGGATTGTCCAACCCATAATAAAATCTCATCCTTGGCGAGCACATTTTGAAATAGATTTTCAATCTTATCTTTGTCCATATTATTGACTTCCCCCATATTTGATAGAAGGCAGATGCCAAAAATCCATTTTTCACTTCAACGAAGTCTAATACTCCATCCAAGAATCAATATCATCCGGAGTGAAATGAAAAAAATAAAATTTTAAGCAAAGTT
>DNPQ01000421.1:9126-10963 GCA_003501335.1 Bacillota bacterium | reverse complement strand
ATTTGTGATGAAAATCCCGGAATTATTATTTTTTCTACTTCCGCACCTTATACAGCCCACCTGATCGCCAGGGAATTGAAAAGACAATATGGTTATCCATGGGTCGCCGATTTTCGGGATGAATGGAGCCAAAATCCTTATCTATCGGCAGCGACCCGTTATCATTGGAAGCGCCATAAAAAAGCGGAGCAAACTGTGCTTCATGAAGCTGATGCGGTAATCTCGGTGACAGACAAAATCACCAGGGGACTGCAAGTCATCGCTCCGGATTCCCAGGCTGCTTTTTATACCATCCCCAACGGTTTTGATCCTGATGATTTTTTATCTTTTCATGCTGGTTTGGGAACAAAGTCCAATCAGCAATGGACTTTAACGCATGTGGGGACGGTCAACCGCTCCAGAGCGGAATTGCTATTGCCGTTTATCCGGACTTTAAAGAAATTAAGCACCAGCGGGAAGATTCCCTTATCGACCGTGAAATTGCAACTGATCGGCGCCGGGGATTGGAGTAATCCCGAATTTAGCGGACTTGACTGGATTGAGACCCAAAATTATCTTCCCCACCAGGAAGCCCTCAAGATATTGAGTCAAACTGATCTGGCGATATTGGCGGAGGCCAATCCCGCCGCCTATACCGGGAAAATCTTTGAATATCTCGGCCTTCAAAAGCCTATTTTGGGTCTGGTGCATCCGGAAAGTCCGGCTGCTCAGCTCATCAAGGAAGCGGATGCCGGCTACGTGGCCGGATTGGAAGAGGGACCGCTGCTTGACGAGGCTTTAATCAATTCTTATCAAAGCTGGCAAAAGGGCATCAGCCCGGTTCAGCCTAATCTGGAAGTGATTGCCCGCTTTAACCGGGAGCGCCAAGCTAAGCAGTTGGCGAAAATTATGGAGCGAATTCAGAGGAAGGAATACGGAGCTTATCCATGAAACGTGTTTTAGTCATTGCCTATCATTTTCCCCCCCTCGCCGGGGCGGGCGTGTTAAAAACATTGCGGACAACCCGCTATTTTTCGCAGTTCGGCTGGCAACCGATTGTGTTAACAGTTAAAAATCCGGAACCTTATCACCGGGCAGCCAACCCGATCCCCGAAGGGACCCTAGTTTATCGATCCTGGCGGATCCCCGGCGGTAATCTGTTGTCCCGGGTCCTGCGCAGGCTGGGTCTTGATGAACGGTGGCTGTTATTACCGGATCAACATATTTTATGGGCTCCGGGAGCTTTTTTAGCCGGACTTTATTTAATTATCCGCCAGAAAATCGATCTCATTTATGTAACCGGCCCTCCTTATTCGGCATTAATGGTGGGAGCCGCTTTAAAAAGAATATCCGGTAAACCTCTGGTAACCGAGGTCAGGGATCCTTGGAGCTTTAACCGGGGCCGGCAGGGTTATCCAACCCGGCTGCACCGCAAAATGGATCATCTTTATGAACGCTGGGTGTTACGTTCAGCTTCTCTGATTCCATGCATTTATCATATCACGGCTGATGGCTATCGGGATCTTTATCCGTGGTGCCGGAAAAAGCTGGTGGTTTTTTATGATACAGTCGATCTTCAGGATCTGCCTGAACATTATCAAAGTTATCCTATTTTTACTTTGACTTACATCGGAACTTTTTATCCGCCATTTGCAACACTGCGCGCTACTTTGCAGGCAATTAAAACTTTATTGGATGAAGGGACAATCAGTCCCGAGACTTTTTGTTTTAATTATGTAGGGCCGCTGGATAAGACCTTTACAGCGATGGCCGAGTCGATGCAAGTTGGGCAGGTGGTGCATTGGGCCGGTTACAAAACTCTAAAAGAAGCCCAACTGGAAGTGTTTAAGAGTCAAGC
>DNPQ01000421.1:0-8805 GCA_003501335.1 Bacillota bacterium | reverse complement strand
TGGCCAGCGGGCGGATGATTTTGGCGGTTGTCCCTGATTTTGAGGAGCTTCGGGGTTTATTGGAACGTTACGCGGCCGGTTACAATTTGGTGAGTCTGGCGGACCTGGAATATGGGAAAATAGCTGAAATTTTAAAACAGTGTTATAATGATTTTTATCATGGAAAATGGGTAACCGATGAGTCCAAAACCAGGCTTTTCCGAAAAGAATTGAATATTGAAGCCGAAACTCGGGAATTGGTTGCGCATTTTAATCGTTTATTATCGAAAAGTGGAAGTTAATATTACCGTGCCTGGGCACGCATATATGGATGGGAGTTTAGCAGAAAATTGCCGAAAATTTGTTTCTTAGCCGATGCCAGGAGTCCTCATACTTTAAAATGGGTCAGCGGCTGTACGGATTTAAATTGGGAGATTATCGTAATATCTCATTGGCCGGGGGAAGTTCCGGGCGCCAGGGTTATTGTTCATCCTTTATCCTTAACCGGTTTTCCTAAATACGGCTGGAGAGTCCGGCGTCTGATTCGCCGGATCAAGCCGGATATTATTCATGCGCACCAATTTGGGGCCCATGCTTTATATGCTTGGTTTAGTGGAGTAGCACCCCTTGTGATTACAGCCTGGGGTTCCGACATTTTGGTGAAACCGAAACAATCCTTTTTCATCCGGTGTCTGACTAAAATTTTAATTCGCAAAGCGGCCCTCATTACCTCCGACAGCATCCAGGTCAAGGATGAATTAGTCGCTTATGGGGCGAAACCGGAGCAACTGATGACGGTACTCTTTGGTATTGAGCGGCAGAGGTATCTGAAACTGGCCAAAGCTGCCAAAGATCCATTGCGGGTGATCCTTTGTTCTCCACGGTTGCATGAACCGCTTTATAATATTCAAGTAATTATTGAAGCCTTTGGGCAAATAAAAAAAGATCACCCGGAGCTGGAATTGTGGCTGCTGGGATCGGGCAGTTTGACTCCGAGGTTGGAAAATAAGGCCGCCCAAACCGGATTGGGGGACAGCATCCGTTTCTGGGGTATGGTAACGCCGCAGGAATCTATGGAACGACTGGCAGAAAGCGATTTGATGATTAGCATTCCTTCCAGTGACGCCACTCCGGTTAGTTTGCTGGAAGCAATGGCAGCCGGCTGTTTACCGATTTTATCCGATTTGCCGGCTTATCATGATTGGGTCGCCGGTGGGGTGAACGGCCTTTATGTAAAATCGGATTTTAGCGATTTGGCTTCCGTTTTGCGTCGGGCAATTGTTGACCGGGGTTTCCGTGAAATGGCGGCCGCTAAAAACCGCGAAATCATTTTGGAGCGCGCCATTTGGGAGGAACAGTTTCGGCCGGTAAGGGAATTCTACGTTGCCCAGGTTAAGGACCGTCCGGATATCCAAAATACACGCAGCGGGAATGGAGAAAAATGATGAAAATTGTGATGCTACTATCTAATGGTTTTGCGCCCGACCCGCGTGTGGCGGCTGAAGCTCTGGCCTTGACGGAAGATGGGCATCAGGTGACTATTTTTGCCTGGGACCGGACCGGTGAATTGCCGCCGGTAGAAGATTACCAGGGAGTAGAAGTCATTCGCTGCAAGATTAATACCACTTACAGCCGGGGACCGTTGCAGATATTTAAATTTCGGGAATTTTGGGGGGCCGCTGCGGCCTTTTTGCATGAACATCCGGCGGATATCATTCATTGCCATGATTTGGATACTTTGGAGCCCGGATTGAAGTTTGGCCGCAAGTTCCATATACCGGTGGTTTTTGATGCCCATGAGTCTTATCCGGATATGGTCGCCCATTTGTTTCCATCATGGCTGGTTTTTTTAATCCGGAGGATGGAAGCTTCCCTGGTTCCCAAAACTACCGCTGTAATTACAGTGGGCGAGATCCTGGCCCGTCATTACCAAAAAATGCGAGCCCCTCGGGTCGTTGTGGTTGGAAACTATAAATCATTAACTTTGACGAAGCCGGTTTCACCGCCTTCTGTCCCGCCTTTGAAGATTATTTATGTTGGCGGTTTAAACAGGGATAGGTTGATTGCCCCGGTGATTCAGGCCGTATCCGGCGATCCTCGCTATCAGTTTACGATAGTCGGAGCCGGAGCGGAAGAGTCCCGTTGGCGGGAATTGGCTGGATCGAGTACCAATATTATTTTTGCCGGTTATAAGCCCCAATCGGAAGCGCGAGCCCTGATTGATCAGTCCCATTTGGTTTATTACGGAATTGACTGTACCTATGCCAATAACCAATACAGTACACCCAATCTGTTGTTTATGGCCCTTGCTTCGGGAAGACCCATTCTAACGACTAATGTCGGAGAAATCGCCGAGATTGTCCGGACCCAAAATTGCGGCTCGGTTTTGGCGGATTTAGAAACTACCTCCATCCGCCAAGTCTTAGATAAATATTTCGATGCCGATTTATGGCAGCGGGAGTCGGAGCGCAGCTTTCAAGCAGCAGCTTTGAAGTATAATTGGGATATTGCTAAACAAAGTTTACTTAGACTTTATCAAGAGCTGGAGTCACGACTATGAATAAGCCGCATTTCATCCTGATCAATCACTATGCCTCGATCCCCCGGTGGCCCGGGCCCACCCGCAATTTTGACTTTGCCGCTAGTCTCGTCAAACTAGGTTGGACAGTCAATTTAATGAGTTGCCGTTTTAACCATTATTTACGGGGTTACCTGCCGAGCCCACCGTCCGAAGAAGCCGGGGTTAAATTAAAATGGGTGTGGAGTACCCCTTATCAAGGGAATTCCCTTTTACGGGAACTCAACATTTTGCTTTTTTCGTTTTGCAGTTTTTGGCGTGGGTTATTTCTACCGGCACAAGCCGTCGTTACAGTAACACCGCCTTTAGAATCGGCTTTTAGCGGTTGGCTTTTGGCGCGGGTAAAACGCATACCCTTTATCCTGGATGTGGAGGATCTTTGGCCGGATTCCATTATCGCCATGGGGTTTCGGAATCGATGGGTCATCGGATGGTTGCGCTTTTTAGAGCATTTTTTATATCGTCATGGCGATCATTTTTTGACTGTATCCGTTCAAATGCAAGAATATCTTCAAAAGCAAGGGGTTCCTGACGCTAAAATTTCGATGATCCCTTTAGGAGCCAATTTACCGCCGGAGTTTAGCCCGATCAAGCGCGCTGAGATCAGGAAACGTTATGGTTGGCCGGAGCACCAAGTGGTGGCGGTCTATGTCGGAGCCCATGGACCGGCCAATGCCTTAGAAACTTTGATTAGGGCAGCCCAGAAGATGCCAAAGCAGAGCCCGGTTCAAATCGCGCTTTTTGGGGATGGTTCCGATAAACCCCGTTTATTGAGAATATTGAGTGAGTGTCCATTAGGTAATATTAAGATGGAAGATCCGGTGCCGCCGGAGATGGTGCCGCAAATTTTACAGGCGGCCGACATCGGTATCGCTTCTCTAAAAGATACCGATACCTTTAAAACCGTCCGTCCAAATAAGCTTTATGAATATATGGCAGTCGGGCTGCCGGTCATATGCTGCATCTCCGGTGAGGCAGGCCGGTTGATCACCGAAGTCGGTTCGGGTGTTCAAGTGACTCCCGAGGATGATGCGGGTTTGGCCCAAGCTTTGCAGCAGTTTTGCCAAGATGATGAGTACCGGAAGGAATTAGGCCGGAAAGGTTATCATTATGTCCGGACCTTTGGAGATCGGGCTCAATTAGCCGCCCAGATGGGCGACATTTTAATAAAGGTAATCGCTGAAAATGAAAAATAGTCAAAAGTTGCAACGGGGTATTAAATATGGTTTTGATTTTTTAGTGGCCCTTTTATTATTGGTTCCGCTGAGTATCGTCATTGCGGTGCTGGGAGTGATTCTTTACATGGATTCGCCGGGCCCCATTTTCTTTAAGCAACTGCGCCCGGGGCGTAAAGGAAAACTTTTTTCGATCCTCAAATTAAGGACGATGGTGCCAGGGGATCATACCGGGAGTACACCCCGGAATGCCGACGGATCACTCGCTTTGACTCATGATTTGAGCGGTTATACCCGCTTCGGCAAACACTTACGCCGCTTTAGTCTGGATGAATTGCCGCAAATTTATAATGTATTGCGGGGAGAAATGAGTTTCATCGGACCCCGCCCGGATTTGCCGGAACATGTCCAATTATATCAGGGCCAAGAAACATTAAAGCTTTTGGTAAGACCGGGATTAACCGGACTGGCTCAGATTAAAGGCCGTAACGAATTGCCTTGGAGAGAACGGTTGCAATTGGATGCGCAGTATGTCAAAGAATACTCTTTAGCCCTTGATTGCAAGATTTTTATTCGAACGCTTGGCCGTCTGATTTCCGGAAAAGGTGTTTATCAATAGAAGTTGAGGTGAAAGAATGCCCGTCGCTGAATATGAACTGCGTGAACTGGACTGGGACACTGAATTTTTTGGGATGAAAATGGGCCGGGTGGTATTGCCCTCCATACTAGAATCGATGAATTTCTCGGAGTTGGCTTGGCTTCATACCTTGGAATCGGCTCGCCGTCTAAATTTTCAGTTTTTATATTGCCCTTTTAATGTAGATTATCCGGAAGTTGGGGCTATTATTGCCGGCCATGGGGCCACAATAGGGGATATTTTGGTTACCTTTACTTTGGATTGTTTCAAGGGCACTTTGAAACATAGCCCGCAACGTAAAGTGAAAGAAGCGCTTTCCAATGATTTGGAGGGTATTATCGAAATTGCCGCCCATAGTTTTCGGGATTCCCGTTTTATGAAAGATCCCCATTTTGATAAGGTGAAGGCCGAACAATTTTATCCCAGCTGGTTACAGGAATCGTTCGCCAGTGGCGAAAAAATATTGGTTGTTAAAGAAGAGCAGCAGGTGTTAGGATTCATTTCATTAAAGGCTGAGTCTTTAACCCAGACAATGGTCATTCGTTTAATCGCAGTAAGAGGTTCCGAACGGGGGAAGGGTGTCGGACAAATTCTGATTGACCAGGCGCTCCATCTGGCTGCGGATCAGAAATATCATTTTGTCCAGGTGGGAACCCAATTAACCAACACGGCGGCTATCAACTTATATGAAAAAAACGGTTTTCGGATAAGGGACGCTAAATACCGCTATCATATCTGGCTTGATGAAGTTTCTAAATTGCAGATTGTTTAAAAATTAAAAATAAGGCCTTATTTTCGGTCAAGAATTTGAATGGCTTTTAAAGTCATGAAGGAGGAATTGATTTGCAGGTACCGGCTTTTGATATCACCAGGCAAAATGAAACTTTGAAACCATCTTTGGAGAACGTTTTTCAAACTGTGCTACAGCACGGCCATTTTATTTTAGGGGACGAGGTCCGCAAATTCGAAGAGCAGATGGCGGCTTTTGTTGGAACCGAGCATGCAATCACGGTAGCCAACGGAAGTGATGCACTATTGTTGAGCTTAATGGCCTTGGGAATCGGCCCCGGCGATGAGGTCATCGTTCCCAGCTTTACTTTTTTTGCGACAGCCGGTTCAGTGAGCCGGGTCGGAGCGGTACCTGTTTTTGTTGATGTCACTGCTAAGGATTATAATATCGATCCGGAAGCGGTCCGCCGAAAAATAACCTCAAAAACGAAAGCCGTTATACCGGTACATCTTTTCGGGATGCCGGCCAAGATGGATCAATTGATGCAGTTAGCGAGTGAATATAATCTGTCTATCATCGAAGATGCAGCGCAAGCTTTGGACACGGTTAGCGGGGGAAATTTGGTTGGCAACATCGGAACCCTAGGTTGTTTTAGTTTTTTTCCCACCAAAAATCTGGGATGTTTCGGAGATGGGGGGATGGTAACCACCAATCGCGGGGATTTGGCTGAAAGACTTCGGATGTTGAGGGTCCACGGGACCCGCCGTAAGTATTACCATGAATTGCTGGGAATCAACAGCCGTTTGGACACTCTTCAGGCCGCTTTTTTAAATATTAAATTGCCCCATGTAAAAAATTGGATTGAAAAGCGGCGCCAGATCGCAGCTTTTTATCGGCAAGAGTTGGCGGAGATTTCCGAAATTCAGCTCCCGGCTGAGGACAGCGGCCATAGTTATAATCAGTTTACAATTCAGGTGGCAGAGCGGGAACAGCTGCGGGAGTTTTTGGCTGCTGAGGGAATCAGTTCTACCGTTTATTACCCATTATCTTTACATTTACAACCCGTTTTTGCTTCGCTGGGATATAGACAGGGAGACTTTCCGGTTAGTGAAGAATTAACCACTAAAGTTTTGTCGTTACCCATGTTCCCGGAATTGAATCCGGAAGAGCAAGCGTATGTCATTGAAAAGATGAAAGAGTTTTATAGGAGAAAGCATTGATGAAAATAATAACCATAGTCGGCGCCAGGCCGCAATTTGTAAAGGCGGCCGTCGTGTCGAAACATCTCCGGCAGAGTGCCCGTGAAATATTGGTTCATACCGGCCAGCATTATGATGTCAATATGTCGGATATTTTTTTTAAGGAACTGGGAATTCCCGCTCCCGATTATCACCTGGGGATAGGCTCGGGACCGCATGGCGCGCAAACAGGTAAAATGCTGGAAGCTATTGAGAAAGTAATCATTCAGGAGAGCCCTGACTGTTTATTAATCTATGGCGATACCAATTCGACATTAGCCGGAGCGTTGGCCGCTGCTAAATTGCATATTCCGGTAGCCCATGTGGAGGCAGGATTGCGCAGCTTTAACCGGCGAATGCCTGAAGAGATCAACCGGGTGGTAGCCGACCATTTGGCATCCAAACTTTTTGCGCCGACCCGGACCGCGATGAATAATTTGGCCCATGAAGGGATCACCGAAGGGATTTATCGGACCGGCGATGTAATGTATGATGCGTTTTTAGAAATGTCGCAGCGGGTATCCTGCCAATCGCAAATCCTGGACACGTTGCCAATAAGTCCAAAACAATACTATTTATTAACACTGCACCGGGCTGAGAATACCGATGACCCCGCCAAACTGCAGGCGATTTTAAGTACTTTGGCCGAGATGGACCGCCTAGTTATTTTTCCGATTCATCCCCGGACGCGGGCTAAACTCGCAGAGTATCATTTGTCCTTTTCCGAAAAGATCTTAAAATTGATTGAACCGGTCGGCTATTTTGATATGCTGAATCTGGAGTTAAATGCCGCGGTCATATTGACCGATTCAGGCGGGGTGCAGAAAGAGGCTTATATGGCCAAGACACCTTGTATTACGTTGCGTGACGAGACTGAATGGGTCGAAACCGTGGAGGTTCATTGGAATTGCCTGGTAGGCTCCGACCCCGATGCCATCCGGGAGGCTGTATCTTTAAAATGGCTGGGTTCCGATTATCCGGATCTTTTTGGCGACGGCGCCGCTGGAGCCCAAATTGCCAAGCTCTTGACCACTTGATAATTGTTACGAATGAACCATATGAAATGGCTTAAGTTTTAGGGAAAGATGCAGCGGGATATCACAGATTAAATTATCCAAAAAATTGAGGCGAACGGTTTTTTACGCCGAAAGCAATCAAAATCGATGAAAAATTATAATTCATGAAAATTTAAAGAGATACCTATTGTGCGTTTACTGGAATTTGGTTAAAATGATGTAATTAAACATAAATCTTACAATGGGTAGCTGGAGGTAATAGATGTCGATAAAATCATTGCCATTTTCCAAAGCACAAATGGAGAAAATCATACAAAAATATCCAACGCCATTTCACATCTATGATCAGCAAGCCATTCAAAACAATGCCCGTGATTTATTGAAACACTTTGATTGGGCGCCCGGCTTTAAAGAATATTTTGCAGTCAAAGCCACACCCAATCCTTATATTATCAAAACGGTCCATGAAGAAGGCTTCGGGGTGGATTGCAGCTCGCTGACCGAGCTAATCCTGGCGGAAAAGTCCGGCTTATCCGGAGAAGATATCATGTTTTCCTCCAATGACACACCGGCCGAGGAATTTCAAAAAGCCCGCGAGCTGGGGGCGATCATCAATCTGGATGATATCAGCCATATCGCTTTTTTGGACGAACAAGCCGGACTGCCGGAGCTGATTAGTTTTCGTTACAATCCGGGCCCGTTGCGCAAGGGCAATGCCATTATCGGAGTGCCAGAGGAAGCGAAGTACGGCTTTACCAAAGCCCAACTTTTTGAAGGATACCGGATTCTGAAAGAAAAAGGCATTCAACGTTTTGGCCTTCATACGATGGTGGCCTCCAATGAGCTCCACCCGCATTATTTTATCGAGACCGCTAAAATGTTGTTTGAGTTGGTGGTAGAGCTATCCCAGCAATTGGGCATCCGTTTCGAACTGATTAATCTGGGGGGCGGCATCGGCATTCCTTATAAACCGGACCAAAAACCGATTGATCTGGGAATGATCTCTCACGGCATCCGGAAGGAATATGAACGGCTGATTACGGCCAATGGTTTGCAGCCTTTGCGGATTACCATGGAATGTGGCCGTTATATAACCGGCCCATACGGCTATTTAGTATCCACGGTGTTACATAAGAAAGAAATCTATCGAAATTATGTAGGACTTGACGCCTGTATGGCCAATTTAATGAGACCGGGAATCTATGGAGCTTATCATCATATTACGGTGCTTGGCAAGGAAGATTGGCCGTTAGATCATATTTATGATGTGACCGGTTCTTTGTGTGAGAATAATGATAAATTTGCAATAAACCGTTCTTTGCCTTCGATTGAACGGGGCGACCTGATTGTGATTCACGATACCGGAGCCCACGGACATGCTATGGGATTTAATTATAACGGCAAGTTACGCTCGGCTGAATTAATGCTAAAGCCCGATGGAACGGTGGAATT
>DNPQ01000475.1:3333-15860 GCA_003501335.1 Bacillota bacterium | reverse complement strand
ACTTCCGACATGGGAATATTTTTAACGTCAACATGGGGTAAATCAAAATAACCGTCATGTTGTTCATAGATACCCGTTTCCTCGTCCTTCAAAATCCGCATTTTATCGGCCATCCGCTTCCATTCCGCGGTTTCTTCCGGAGCCAGCTTCACTTTCTTGACAGCAAGCTCATATAAATCCGGAGCGTTTTCTTTCATCTCATCCAATACTTCCAGGGTGTAGTTGAACATCTTTTTCCCCAGATAATTGGTGTAACAATTATGATTGACCATCATATGAAACTCATCCGGACCCATAACCCCGCAAAAACCGAAGTCGCCTTTTTTCGGGCTCCATCCGCCCCAGCTGGCCATGCAACGGCACATTTGCAACAACATTTCAATTCCTTCATGATAAAGGAATTTTTTATCCTTGCAAACTTTGTCGTAATGCCAGATGGCATAGTATATCGCTTCATTCTGGTGGATTTCCAGTTCCACATGCTGCCAGGTGCCCATCTCTTCAACCCCGGTAATGGTGGCGAAGGGATAACGGGCGCCCTTCAGGTCAACCCGTTTGGCGTTTTCCAAGGCCTTGGAAAGATAATGATAGCGGTACATCAACAGTTTCCTGGCGATCTCCGGGTTGAGGAACATATACAGGCGATGGCAATAGATTTCCGTGTCCCAGAAGTTGACCCCATTATAAACTTCCCCGCCAAGCTTGCAAAGGACATTTCTCCGCTCGCTCTCGCCGTGATAATTAATATACAGCACAAACAACGAATATCTTACCCCTTGTTGCAGCTGGGGATCGCCCCCGATTTCAATATCCATCCGCCGCCAGAAATCGACCCAACACCGGCAGTGTTCCTCAAGTTCCCCTTCATAAGTTGCCCGGCTGTATTGGCGGGTTAGGTTAAGGCCGTTGGTCCAGACTTGCTCACTGTCGCCGGTCTGTTCCCAATAATTGACCGCTATCTTTTCAAAGGAAGCCGCTTGATTTTGGGTGAGTTTCAGGGTAAACTCAGCGCCGATAAATTTTTCCCGCTCCACAATTTCCGGCTGGATAGCCTGGTCGGAGCCCAGTCGAAAGCTGGAAAACAGTTTAATCCCGCTCCGCCGGGTGTGCGCCTGGATGGCAAAAACGTCACCGGCCCCAACCTTCTCTTTCTTTTCACAAGTCCAGAAATTCAGATCAACGCTCTTTTCCGTGCTGGAACCGGTCCCCTGGGTTTGGTCCCAGCCGGCGGCCAATTCATAGATAGTGTCAAAGTCCAGGCCGGAACAAATTTGAATCTCGCCGGAAAAATTCAGCGGTTCAAAAATAACCTTCTGGCAACCTAGGGCGGTGTTAACGATATCGGTGAACCGTAAAAAAGTAATCCGCAATTGTTTGTTTTTTGAAGTTGTCCAGACAAATTCCCGTTTTAAAGTAGCGTTCCGTAAATCAAGGGTCCTCCGGAAATCCGAAAATTTCACCTTGTTCAGGTCCAGTTCTTCGCCATCCAGGCGAATCCGGGTATATAACCAATCCACTGCATTAATCATGGTGGCGCCCTCGGTGATAAACCCTTTGAACTTTTGAGGATACTGGATGTCCATCATGTCGTACAACTGGCTGAAATAACTGCCCAGAAGATGGTCGCCGGAATAACCTTCTTCGAAATATCCCCGGACACACATAAATTCATTGGCTAAAGAAAAAACCGATTCCGATAACCGTTGTTTGGCGGGATCAAAACCTTCCTCAACCACTAACCACGGGTTAACTTGAAAGTATTTTTCAGATGTTTTAAATAAATGCATCTTCTATCGCCTCCTAAAAATCGTTTCATTGGAATGGCATTTGTCGATCCGGTCATATACATCTTGCAACGTTCCCTGAAACGGTCCCGGTGTTTCCATCTTGATGGAGACCAACGCCGCGGCGAATTTAAGTGATTCGGCTACATCATGCTCCATCCGCCAAGATAAATAGGCGGCAAATGTAGTATCGCCCCGGCCGGTCCGCCCAACCACGCTGCGATTGGAAAACTTTTCGTAATAAGTCTGGCCGTTCACTCTGGCCAAAACACCTTCCGCCCTAGTGATGACCGTCTCCGGACAACCCCACTTTTCAATGGTCATGGCGGCTTTTTCCAGATCATCCGTACCCGTAAGCACCTTGGCCTCCACGATATCCAATTTTACTTTGCTCATTTGTTTGACGATCGCTTCTTTCCCGGGGACGTCTTGAAAAGCGATTTCACGGGTCTGCGGATGAACCTGCCGGACAAAACTCTGCATATCGGCGGACAGGTTATACCCTTTGCCTTTTAAACCTAAAATCAAGTTCATATCGAATTCCTGATCGGATATCCCGGCTAAGTGCAGATGTTTGGTTTTGATGGGCGGAAGTTCTTCCAAACGGAACAATCCGGCGTTATGTTGCAATATTAAACGCCTCTCGTCGACATTGGCCGAGGGATGAATGACTACCGAATACGACGTCTCCTCCGCCGGGATAACCAAGGTTTCGATGCCCAATTTTTGCATTGGTTCGAGTATAGCCTGATCTTTTGAGGCCATCTTGGTAACCAACGCGACTTTCTTACCAACCCGGGCCGCCACCATCGCCCCGCATAAGACGGCGCTTCCGGGGGAAACCTTCGTTTCTCCTTGATAGGGTGTTATTTCATCAAAGCACATATGTCCTAAGAATGTAATGTCATAGGTATTCATGTTGTTCTCCGTCTCCAATAAAAGTATGGGTATAGCGCCCTGTGACTTTAATCATTTTCAATGCTTTAATCATTTTCAATGCTTTTAATCATTTTCAATTGGAAAATATAAAGTATAGGGTTCATCTTCCACTTCGTAAAGGGGAATGAATTTAATCGCTTCCGCCTGGCCCACCGTCCGGTACTGCGGCCCCCGGTCGGGACGGTGGATCCGTTTATATTCAAAGTTCGGGATCAGCAATGTTTCCGGTTGATTCCGATCTCCTTTGAGAGTTTTTTCGCCCGGGCATAACCCGGCTAAAACGACCGGACCATTCATAAAAGCCACCATATCCGGCCTGTCCGGCAACGGAACCGCCTCGATTGATTTCGGAAAAACGAGGTGAATTTGATCCTCATGCCAAACGCGATGAAGCTCACAGATACCTGAAAAATTCAATGGAACAGTCTCTTTCATGCCATTGATCGCGATTAGGGGTTCACCCTTTACCCACCCCGGGATTCTAATTTTCAGGGTAAACTCAACGGGAGCGGCGCACTTAATTTTTAAATCCCAAACATCCCGATCATGCCGGAAGTAATCCCTTTCACAGGGAAGGGGATCTTGAATGCTCAAGAAGTTATGACCCGCCCCGTCCCGGTCACCTAAGATCAGTTTTATAGGCACATCTTTCTTGCGCCAATCCGTTTCCGTCGGAATCAATTGGGTTAAAACCAAGCCTTCTTGATCTT
Organism: Bacillota bacterium; assembly: GCA_003501335.1. Classification (GTDB taxonomy): domain Bacteria; phylum Bacillota; class UBA4882; order UBA8346; family UBA8346; genus UBA8346. The sequence goes on along the minus strand of DNPQ01000475.1, from coordinate 12,427 downwards.
CATACCAGACATGGCTGCCGTGGTCTGAATGCGCCTGAACCAATGTCCCATGGCAGCACCAGAAGGTTTGAGTCGGGGTACCCCATTTTTTAACGGATCCGGCCTCCATCGGCAAATAATAACAGACCATTCCGGTTTTCGGGTTTTGTTGCGCGAGGATCCCATTATAAAGGTTGCGTTCCCAATACTCAGCGTATGTGACATCCCCGGTCCAGCGCCATAAAAAATCAGCCAGCCGCATCATATTAAAGACGGTACAATGTTCCTGATTGTCGTTGCTAAGACGCGCCGCTAATTGCCCGGGCGGAGTCCAGCACTCTTCACAGGTTTGCCCCCCGGTGCAAAAATATCCCCGTTCGGTTACTGCCAGCCGCCAATAGGCGTCAACCACTTCCCGCCAATAGCTTTCACCGGTAATCTCGTAGGCTCTGGCCGCGCCGAGTATTTCGGGTATCGTCGTATTAGCGTGCTTATTGGTTAAAACATCCTCTCCGGCAATCAAACGGTGAAATAACCGGGGCCTGTCATAGCGCATCATTAAATCAAGGTGTTCTTGTTTTCCGGTAATATGGTATAAATCAGCCCAAACTTCAAGCATTCCACCAGTTTCATTGTCAAGGATATCGTCCCACTGTTCGCGGCCAAACTGCCCCGCCCAGCGCTGAAACCACCGGCTCCATTTGAGCGCCACATCCAGCGCCTGTTCATTTCCGGTCAGGGAATAAGCATTTAAAAGTCCCATCAATGTTTTGTGTAAAACATACTGAGGAGCCCAAACTTTCTTCCCTTGAACCAGCCAATCCAGATATTGTTCGGGAATCGATCCCGCCCATTCCCCGCCGTTTTCTTTTTGGCATCTGGCGATCTCGCCCACGATCCAATCGGCTTTCCCTTTTAACTCTAAATCTTTGGTCATGGCATAATAATTGGCGGCGGCCGAAAGCCAATGTCCTAAAAAATGTCCTCTTATTTGGCAGGTAGGGGATTCCCATCCCCAATGGCAATCCGTAGGGCAATGATCCGGTCCCCAAAGCCCCGCTGTAAGGTAATGGTTTTGCAGCAGATTTTTACTGGAGAGGCTCAGCATATATTGGCGGTTTATCTCCGCTCTTTGTTTAAATACACTTTCCCGCAAACTGGTTACGCCGTAGGGAAGGCTTTGAATTGTAGGTTTCATCCATTTCTCCGCCGGAAAGTTAGTAACATGGGTCATTCAAGTCGCACTCCTTATATAAACCGGCATAACCTTTCAAAAGGGTAATAACCGTTATGCTGTCGCCATCCAAGGTTTTCATTCATCCGTATCAGCCTTTGAGGGCGCCGGAAAATGCGCCGGTGGCAATGTATTTTTGGAAAAATACAAAGACTAACATCGGTATGGCTGAAGCAATCAAAATGACTGCCGATTGAGTTGTATCGGGAATACCGTATTGGCCTTGAATCATGGCGATGCCTAAGGTAACGGTGCGCATCTCCATTTTTTGAAGCAATAACAAGGAAAACGGCAATTCATTCCACATGGATTGAAAACCAATAATGACTAAAATCCCCATCATCGGCAGCGCCATGGGCGTCGCAATCTTGGTTAAAATACCCCAGGTGCTTGCGCCGTCGATACGGGCGGATTCGATGATTTCATAAGGTAAGGTACTAAAATAGGTAGACATGATATAGGTTCCGAACGGAGCAAAATAGGCTGTCCAAACCAAAATAACTCCCAAATAAGAATTGGTTAAATGAAACTTGGCGCACAATTGAAAGATTTGCAAAGATAACAGCATCTGTGGGAAAATCATCAAAAAAAGGATAATTAAAAACAACGGCAAACGAAACCGAAACTTCAGCCGCCCAAAAGCAAAGCCGGCCATAATACAAATTAGTAAGTAAAATACCATCGCGGCTGGAATCAAAATGATATTATTCCAAAAATAATAGAGCATATTGCCTTGTTCAATTGCCACCTTATAATTATCGGTGACCCAATGGATCGGCGGCAGGACTCGATTATCGAGATATTCATTGACTGATTTAAAACTGGTTATCACCACATGATAAAGCGGATATATCGATACAATAGCAAAGAAGAGCAATACAATATAAATAATAATTTTGACATTTTTATTCATTTTCAGGCCGCCTCATTAATCGGATTTGCATTATTGCAATAATTGCGCAGATAAAAAAGAGAACTACCGCCCAGGCGCTGGCATACCCCATTTTCGAATTAATGAAACCGAGGCTATAAAGTCCATATTCCAAGGTGGACGTACTATATCCGGGTCCGCCATGACTGAAAGTATAAATAAAGGAGAAGGCGCGGGCTACGTTTTCAATAACCGACATGACGACCAAAAACTCAATATTAAAGCGGATCGAAGGTAAAGTGATCTTCCAGAAAGTGGTCCACCAACCAGCCCCATCAATCCGCGCCGCTTCATACAATTGTTCATCAATGCCACCCATAGCCGCCAAAAAATAAATAGTGCCAAACCCGATTCGCATTAAAACACCATAGATTAAACCTAATGACAGTAATGCTAAAAAAGGCCTATTCAACCAATCCAAAGCCCAAGAATGCAGACCGGCCATTTGTAATAAGCTGTTCAAAGGGCCATTCGATCGTAAAAACAGGTTAAAAACCATCCCCAAGATGACATACCCCAGCACGTTCGGTAAATAAATGACGGCTCTAAAAAATTTCCATCCTTTAAGACCGCCCCGTAACAAAGCCGCCAAACATAACGGTATAAAAACGCCTCCCGGGATGAACAAAAGCAAAAACAGAGTATTTTTAATGGACTGCCAAAACCGATCATCTTGAAACATCGTGCTAAAATTATCAAATCCAATCCAATTGACGAATCCAAAACCTTTCCAATCGGTAAAGCTATAGTAAAAATTGGAAACCGCCGGAAAAAGGATGAATACAAAAGTTAATATCATCAACGGCGCGATTAACCAATATGCATCTCTTTTTTCTTGAGTTTGTAAGTTCGTTTTCCTCAAAGCCATCAAACTCCTTAATTAAAAGACATAGTTGCCGGTTTTATACCAATTTGCATTCAAACATATAACAAATTTAGATGCAAATTGGTCTGAAATACTAAGTTGCTACTTAATTTATTATCCAATTGAAAGCAACTTAGTATTAGGTGCCGCTTCCACCCCCTTAGCGGGAATGAAAGCGGCGGATAACTACCTTAATAATCGTAATGATTATTGTCTGTGTTGCTTGGCGATTTTGTCCATTTGTTGAACATACTTATCGGGGTTCAATTCTCCGGTTATTAATAATTGTTGGTTGGCTGCGATAAAATCATCTTCATATGCACCGATAAACATGGTTAAGAAATCTTCGGAAACATTCTTTTTGAGATAACCGCTGATATCTTTTAAAACAGGGTATCCTAAAGCTTCAACATTTAAGCTGGTATTCGGAGATAATGCACCGGTACCTGCAACAAGAGTCTGGGCGCCTTCACCGCGGGCATAAAACTCGGCGTATTTTTCCGCCATCTCTTGCTTCTTAGACCAAGTCATGACCGCATAGCCAATACCAACAGGTTGAAATGATTGCATATCTCTGTTCTTAGCTTCGGGGAAGTTAATGGTCGGGAAATATCCGATATTATTTCTACCAAGGGCATCACCGAATTGTTTCCAGTTGCCGATATCCGAGAGCATACCCGGGATGATAGCGGCTTTACCGGCGGCAAAATTATTAATAGCATCCAAAAAGTAAGGAATGGAAGCGCCATTGGGATCAAAATAACCTTTTTGTTTCAGTTCCACCATCATCTCAGTTGCTTTTTTGAAAGCGACATTGTTTGCAAAACCTTGTTTTCCAGTCTGCAATCCATAAACATCTTTACCGTAAACATTGGCGGCTAAAGTACGGAACATAAAATCAACCGTATAATCCTTAACCCCACCGGCAATTGGAATCATTCCGGCAGCTTTTAATTTTTCACAAGCCGTCAGGAAGGAATTCCAATCTTTCGGAGGTGTATTGGGATCAAGGCCGGCTTTTTTGAAGTAAGCCTTATTATAATAAAAACCGAAACCTTGGGAAGTCATCGGGATTAATTTGATGCCTTTTTTAAAGTCACGATTTGTGGCAGCAACTCTCCAGCTAGCTTCAGGAATTTCTTTGCGCCAGGGCCGGATATACTTGTCCAGCTTAACTTCAAACTGATCCAGTTCATATACGTCGCCTCTGGCGCCATGCATTAGAGCTACGTCCGGTCCCTCATTGGCTTGGGCCGCCGCGCGTAATAAATTATAATATTGATCCATCGGTTGCCCTACATGGTTAATCTTAACATTGGGATATTTTTTCATAAACATATCGTCGATTTTAACCATGACTGGGTGCATGCCAGGGTCGGTATATTTAAAATCCCAAACTGTCAAAGTAGTCTGACTGGTTGCATTAACTGTACTAAAGCCACAAATCATTGCAACAACGAACCCAAACAATAATAAACCGGAAATTATTTTTTTAGTCTTTACCATTCATTCTTCCTCCCTAAAATTTTTCGTGACAACAAGTTTGAAATGATCAATCCGACATTAAACCATCGGCTCGAAAACCACCTCCCTGACATACACAATGTAAAAACTATTTTTAATCAATCAAGCTACTAACTATTTGATTATAACAGTTAAACAAGATTTACCGCTGCTGATAATCGTCATGAGTTTTAGTAAAATATTGGTATTTACCCATGACTAATGTCATGAATCAGGCAACTAGAAAATATTTTATGTATTGTAATAATCTTAATATCATAGCTACTATACTTATTCTAAATGAAAGGACCCATGACGATTGTCATGGGTCCTTTCATTTTAAGCAATATTGTCGATGAAGATTGATATAACTCAACTAATACAGGCTAAAGTCATGCAAAACACGCAGGGTTTGGATCCCCGTAGTTGAGACAACCGCCCAATACTAAACATCTCCTATTTTTCCTTTGTCCACGGAATTAAAATTTTAATGATAAAACCCTGATTCGGTGCGGACTCAGCCTCGAATCTGCCTCCCAGTTCTTCGACTCTCTCCTGAATACCGGTCAATCCACAACCCAACTTAATATTAGCCGTTCCTAATCCGTTATCCCTAATATTAATGCTGATTAATTTGTTTTTCGGATGAACATTGATAAACACATGACTAGCTTGTCCGTGACGAAAAGTGTTGGTGAGTGCCTCCTGAATGACCCGATAAATTAACCAGTCCACTTCTTCGGTCAAACTATCCGGTAAATCAGGCATATGAGTTGAAACTTCAATTTTGGTTACTTCTGAAAAAGCTGTGATTAAGGTTGAAATTGCCCGGAGGTGGCTGACTTCAATAGGAGGACGTAAAGCCCTGACTGCCCGTCTAACCTCAGCCAAAGCTTCCCTGGCTTGCTCTCTGCCGCTATCCAATTTTTCTAATACTTGATCCTGACCGGCTATAATTAACTCCCGCGTATAATCAAGCACCGCAATCAGATTAGTCAACATATATCCGACGGAATCGTGGATCTCACGTGAAATCCGGTTCCTTTCATTCATAATGCTTTCCCGTTGATGGCGTACCGTATAGTCCTGAAGTCCCAAATTGGCTTCAACCAGACGGACATTAGCTTGATGAAATTCTTCAACTTGTAAAGAAAGCCGGGTGACTCTGTCTAATAATCCCCGTATCAAAATACCCCCAATCATTGCAATAACACACTCCCCCCAAGGAAGAACAAAATCGGCAATTCTTGGACCCAGATGGAAATAACCCCAGGTTTGATTCGTTAAACATCTTTCCCAAGTCATTGATGCTATTAAAAACAAACAGGAACTAATTCCAATCCAGGTTGAAGCGACTAAAAATATCTCGAATAAAATAACTGCAATCAAAGGAGCATAAATGGGCATTTGCTCAGGCATTGAATTGATAACGATTAAAGCCAAAAAGCTCCTTAAAACTAAACCTACTACCATAATCCAATTGATAACCGACAAATGAATCATAATAGCCAAACAAGCCGAAATAATAAGTATAATGAAAAATTGAGTTTCCCAATAAGGAGGGACTCCAACCGGTTTGTATAGTAAATAAAGATTCCATGCCAAACCGTAAACGAGTAGGCTAAGAATGATTGTCCCAATACGCGTAAAGTATGAAGAACGCACCCTAGGATCCCCCTCCCGATAATTTTAAATAGCACCATGCTCTATTGCATATTTCACAATCTGAACCCTGTCCTTTAGGTCAAGTTTGCTATAAATGTTACTCACATGATTCCGAACTGTACCCTCAGTCAAAAATAGCTTCTTGGCAATCGCTTTATTATCGTGCCCCAAGGCCAATAACCGAAAAACATCATATTCTCTTGGTGTTAATAACTTTTGAATATTTGTATCAATATATATTTGTTCCACTGGTGCCGGTATTGTATTTAGTTTATTGATTAGTTTAGCTGCCACATCCGAGGCCATTAATACCCCGCCATTATAAACCGTTAAAATAGCTGCTTCTACTTCAGCAGGCTGAATGTCTTTCAAAAGGTATCCTGCAACACCTAACTTTAACGCCTCAAAAACATACTCGTCATCGCTAAAAGTTGTCAACATAATGATTTTAGACTGCGGACAACTTTCCCGAACCTTTCTGGAGCATTCAACCCCGTCCATTACCGGCATTCGTACATCCATTAATATAATATCGGGTAGATATTGGATGGCAAACTTTAAGCATTCCTCACCGTTGCTTGCTTGTGCAATAACTTTAAGGTTTGGATTCCGCATTTCCAATATTGACCCTAAACTCTCCCGGAAAAGTTTTTGATCATCAGCCAATAATATCTTTATTGCTTCCGTAAAGGCACCTTCTTTCGGTTGAAACTTTTAGTTATAATTCCCCTAAAAATTACATCTTCCTTCAAAAAACGGTGGAACTCCATCATCCATAAATTTAAAAAATTAATTGTCTCATTTCCATCGCTGTTATGAATTAGAATGAACACCTTAGTTTACCTGAAAAACCGCTTTGTCCCAAATTTTCCATCTCATTTTGCAACAAAAAAAGACTGTCCCAAAAGTAATTTAAGATCATAAAAATAGACAATACAATGCATCATCAAAATGCAAATTCCATCTATTCTATCTTCCAATTTACTTTTAAGACAGCCCTAAGTTGTAGCGGAGTCGATTAATTCTTGAAATTGAATCGTTCTTCGAGTTTATTTAAACAATCAAGAACACTATCCATCAATTCTTTGACATCTTCCGCCTCTAAGTATGGGAGAGTTTGGGAAAGACCCATTCCCGGTTTGACAAGAAGTTGTTTTTGTTCAAGACTTAACAAGCTATCCCAATTGGGATTAAGTTTTCGATTTCGGATTGCAGCCGCCAAAGAAACTCTCCTTTCATAGCCATATTTTTGATAATTTCGTCAGCATTTTTATAATACCTTTGGAAATTGAAGACATATTCCGAAGAAATGATACACTGGATTTCCTATGAATCAGTAAGAGTTTCAAAAATCCCGGTTAATAAAGTTTCAAAGATTAACCATTAGTAGCAAACCAGTTAACCCAGACTGTTCTCCCAAGCCTTTCTCCTTTATTATGATGAATAAAAGCCCCACTATGGAAATAGCGGGGAGAAAAGATTACAAATTAAAGGAGTTGATAACTTATGTAACGCTTTCTATTTTAAAAAGTTCCTATTCCCACAATCATTACTCAAAAAGGCAAAAAAGAGACCGTCTCAAAAAGTCCTCATCAACAAAGCTTTTACAATGACCTTTGGAACGCATCATCGTATTACAGAGTATTTGAAGACTTTTTTCGACAGCCTCTTTGGTGTCTTGTGGGTGAATTAAGCCCCTTAGGGAAACCTGCCTCAGAGCAAGTTGATTAGCATTGATAAAGGATAGATGTGATTTTCAAGTCTGAAAGTCTTGTTAGCGGATTTGCCTATTCTACCAAAAACCGCCGCCGCAGAAGCAGCTAAAAATAATGATTATGATAATAAGCCATATAATCCACCAGCAGCCGCCACCCCAAAATCCACCTTCGGCATTTACATCGCTCATGCGTATCACCTCCAACGCTAGTTTGGGGTTCCCTTTACTATATTATGGATTTTTCATCAAACCGGAATGCGTTTTTGTAACTTTATTGCATGAAATTGGCATCGTAAACAATAATCCAAGATACTTTGGAACGGGGTGTGAAACGAGGATTGTTGCTGTGAAATCTATTCCCCCAGATCTGCTTGCTTTTTGAAGCGAAGGTGAAAAGCAGTTGATCGATTGCTATTCAAAGGCTAAGCATGTCAAGCTATTTGATGCCCTTGATCCATATAAATAATTTGTTGCCCGAGTTTCTCCGCCTCCAGCTTATCATGGGTGACTAAAATAAAAGGGATTTGCCAGATTTGTTGCATGCTCAGCAGTTCGTCCTGAAGCTCGATACGGATATTATTGTCAAGGGCTGAAAAAGGTTCATCCAGCAATAATATTTTCGGTTTAGCCATTAAAGCTCTTCCCAGGGCCACTCGTTGTTGCTCGCCACCGGATAATTTTGTAGGCAATCGGTGCACCAATGAAGAGATTTTCAATAATTGAACCAATCTCTGAAAGTCTTGCTTCTCCTGCTCATTTATATTTTTAATGCTATATAAAATGTTTTTCGTAACATCCATATGCGGGAATAAAGCATACTCCTGAAATACATATCCGACTTCACGATTCCTGGGCGCCATGAATACATTGGAGTTTGAATCATAAAGTACATTTTGTCCCAAAGTCATTCTACCCTTATCCGGTTTGGTCAATCCCGCAATGCAACGAAGTATCGTGGTTTTACCGCAACCGGAAGGGCCAAAAAGGACTGTAATATTGTTGGAAACTGTGAACTCAATTTGTAAGTTAAATTCCGGCAACTGTTTGTGAATCTCTATCGCCAACAAAGACGTCACCCCTTTTTACCCAGACGCTGCATTCTATTCCTGGACCAGCGATTAACCCCAAACACCATGACAAAGGTAACCGCACTGATAATCAAAACATAAAAACCTGCTGTTTTCAAATCATTGCTTTCCG
>DNPQ01000475.1:0-3000 GCA_003501335.1 Bacillota bacterium | reverse complement strand
GCGCCAAACTCTCCGAGCGCTCTTGAAAAAGACAGAATCATGCCGGATAGCAACCCCGGCCAAGCCAACGGCAGGGTAATGCTAAAAAAAACTTTAGATTCGCTGGCTTTTAATGTCCGGGCCACATCTTCCAAATGACGGTCAACGGTTTGAAAAGCAGCCTTAGCGCTTTGATACATCAGGGGTAAAGAAACAACCAGCGCCGCCACAACGGCGGCGCCTGGCGTAAAAACAATTTGGGTATGGAACAGGTTATTGAGCAAGCGGCCCAAGGGCCCTTGTCTCCCAAAAAGTATCAGTAAAGTAAATCCCGTCACGACCGGAGGCAATACCAAAGGTAACGTAATTAAGGTTTCTATCAAGTCTTTCCCTGGAAAATTGCCCCGCGCCATTACGTAAGCTATCAAAGTCCCCAAAATCGCTACAAAGACCAATGCGATAGCGGCAATTCGGAAGGAAAGAAAAACAGGTTGCCAGTCAAACATCGGATTTCACCCAATCTGTCACTTTTTTACTGCAAATCCGTACTTCTCAAAAAGATTTTTTCCGGCCGTACTGGTCAAATAGGCATAAAATTTCTCAGCCGCTTTCGGCTGCGCAGCGTTGGTAAGAATCGCCGCCGGATAAACAATCGGCTCATGAGATCCAGCCGGGGCTGTGGCTACAATTTTAATTTTATCGCTAATCAAAGCATCGGTTTTATAGACAATTCCGGCGTCTACATTACCGGTTTCCACATACATCAAAACCGCCCGCACATCCGTTCCGAAGACTAATTTTCCCTGCAAAGCATCGGTTACTTTCATATATTTAAAAACGTCCTCGGCATATTGGCCGGCCGGCACTGACTCTGGAGCGCCACAACCGATCTTTTTCACATCTTCACGGGTGAGGTCCTTAAAATCTTTGATATTTAAAGTAGAATTCTTGGGAACAATCAGTGTTAATTGATTATATAAAATGTCTTTACGAGTTTTCTTAGCGATTAAATTTTCCTTTTCCAGGTTATCCATTTGCTTCACGGCTGCTGAAATAAATAAATCGGCAGGTGCTCCCTGTTCAATTTGCGTTTGTAGCTTGCCCGACGAACCAAAGTTAAAACTGATTTTAACATTTGGCTGTTTGGCTTCATAAAGCTTTTGGATATCCGTCAATACGTCCTTTAAGCTAGCAGCGGCCGAAACGTTCAGTTCCACTGGAGCAACAGCAAAAACGCTCCAAGTTCCTAAAAGCAACAAGCTCACACATAAAAATAACGCTATCAACTTTTTATTCATTCGAATCACCTCAATTGAATTATTTTCAAAACACAAACCTAACACGAGCATCACATAAACCTCTAAACCTTTAAACCTCTCCAGAGATGTCCTACTATGAAAATTATTTCCTCCTCTCATCGAGCTGAACTGTATTCCAACGATTCACAACTAACATAGCTTAACATAAACTATCAAAACTAATATATGACATTATTGTATTTTATGTTATAATAAATTACAAGAGCTTTGTTGAAAAACATACATAAACATGATATTTATTTCTTCTCTTAAGTAAAATGGGTATAATCATTTAAAAATTCTGTTACAATATTGATCATCAAAATAGACGGGAGGAAATCAGTTTATGAAAATTAGCGGTAGAAACCAATTAAAAGCAACTGTCAAAGAGGTTATTAAAGGAGACGTTATGGCTAAAGTAGTACTCGACTGCAAAGGTGAAAGACTTGTTTCAGTCGTAACGGTTGACTCCATTAATGAACTGAATATTAAACCCGGCGACAGCATTATTGCTTTGATCAAATCAACCTCAGTTATGCTTGCCAAAGAATAATCAAACAGTCTCTAACATTTTCGGTTTTTCTACGGAGGAAATTTTGAGTGAAGAAAGTTCTTATACTCCCGAAGAAGTAGCAAAATTTTTGAAAATATCGCGTTTTACAGTCTATGAATTGATTAAACGGGGTGAATTGGTTGCGTACCATATCGGGCGAAAAGTTCGCGTCGAACCGGAAGATCTGGAACGTTATAAGCAAAATGCCAAAGGGTGCCCACCGGCTTTGTCCCAAAGTACAGTGAAAGCGGTTCAGTCTCTCTCAAGTTTAGATGAAGGATTGATTATTTGCGGTCAAGATATGGTCCTGGATGTTTTAACTAGACACCTTCAAACCCAATTACCCCAACTCCGTTTTCTCCGCCAATATACCGGTAGTATTTCTGGATTGTTAGCTTTATACCAAGGTACCGCCAATCTGGTCACGGCCCACCTTTGGGATGGCGATACCGGAGAATATAATATACCTTATGTCCGCCGACTGTTGCCGGGTCAGCGGACCCTGATTTATAATCTGTTGTATCGTTTCGAAGGATTTTATGTGGCCAAAGGAAACCCCAAATCAATCCAGGCATGGACAAATTTGGTAAGAACCGATGTCAGCTTTGTCAACCGGGAATGTGGTTCCGGCGCCCGAGTGCTCCTGGACGAACAATTCCGGAAATTACAGATTGAATCAGCTTCAGTCCAAGGGTATTCCCATGAGGAAACCAGTCACCTGGCGGTTGCCAGCTGCGTAGCAAGAGGTGAAGCCGATGTTGGCCTTGGAACCGAAAAGGCCGCCTTACAGGTTGAAGGAATCGAGTTCATCCCCTTACAAAAAGAACGCTACGATTTAGTGATGCGTAAGGAAGACTTACGAAAACCCCATTTTCAAAAAGTCATTGCTATTTTGCAATCGACTGCCTTCCGTAATGAGGTGGCTGGAATGGGCGGCTATGATATATCGGATATGGGCAAGCTAATGGCCGAGTTGTAGGATTGATAACGGTAATTATCTTCGTGGCGTTCCAGATATTGATGAAATCAAACACGATGATGACAAAATCGTTTGGCCTAAGGTGCTATTATGAATAGCGCTATTTTTATGGGAGTGAGTCCAATATTTTTTAAAAATACACCCTTCCTACCATGATATATTCTTGTCAAAGGTTATCTTCAAAACAAGGA
>DNPQ01000080.1 GCA_003501335.1 Bacillota bacterium | reverse complement strand
CGCGAAAGAGCACTCACCGCAGCGGAAGACTTCCCCAACGACCCGGAGAACTGATCCTTGTGCATGGAAGGCCGATCCATTGCTTCGGAAGATTTCCCCAACGACCGGGAGAATCGATCCTTGTGCATGGAAGACCGATCCATTGCTTCGGAAGATTTCCCCAACGACCGGGAAGATTGTCCCAATGGTTTGGAAATTTTTGCGGATGATGTAGGGCATGGTGGCAATGTCATCAGGCTATGAATACATATTTGGAAAGCTTATTTAAAAGAACGGTGGAGGCTTTTGCGGTCAATGGAAGGCTTCATTTTTTTTGGCCCTCTTGGGCCTCATTCCCCTCATTGATTTTTTTCCGCAGTTAAATGGCATATTTCTAGGATTTCTGTTTTTGGGAAAAAACTTAAAATACCTGCTAGAAAGGTTTATGAGGGGTAGGAGGGGGATGAGGGCGTAAAAAATATAAAGGATGTTTTACGTAATGTTCTCAAAAAGAGCCCTATAACTTGCTCCATGAGTCGCAAAGGTAACTAACTGCTGGGATAATGCCCCCAATGGAAAGCTTTTTCAGTACCTTAAAAACCGAATGTATTGATGAGAAAATATATTTATCGAGGACACCGGCTAAACGTGAAATCTTCGAGTATGAGTATATTGAGATTGATTACCATCGCAAACGTCGTCATTCCTCTATTGGGTCTATGACCCCGGAAAATTTCGAAAATCAAAGTAAAGTCGCTTACCTTGGTGTCTATTTTTCCGGGGAAAGCTCATTATAACCGATTAAATTAAAATAAACAATTGAAACACCGTCTTCGATGGATGCCGCGGATTGCCTTTACGCCGTCTTGATTTTGCTTTCCGCCTGCAGCCCGAATTTTTCCACTGCCTGTTCCCGCATTTTGTATTTTAGGATTTTCCCGGCGGCATTCATCGGAAACTCATCCACGAAATCGACGTAGCGGGGAGTTTTGTGCTTTGCCATATGGGAACGGACGAAATCCTTCAGTTCCTCTTCGCTCATTTCTTCGCCGCCTTTCAGGACCACACAAGCCATAATTTCCTCACCATATTGTTTATCGGGCACACCGACCACCTGAACATCCTTCACTTTCGGATGAGTATAAATAAAGTCCTCGATTTCTTTCGGATAAATATTCTCCCCGCCACGGATGATCATGTCCTTGATACGCCCAGTGATTTTGTAATTGCCGTTTTCATCGCGCCGGGCCAGATCACCGGTATGCAGCCAACCGCTTTCATCAATAGCTGCAGCAGTTGCTTCCGGCATCTTGTAATACCCCTTCATGATATTGTAACCACGGGCCACAAACTCACCATCCACATTATCGGGCAAATCTTCTCCCGTTGCCGGATCCACAATTTTACATTCTACTCCCGGTAATGAACGGCCTACCGTATTGACACGAACTTCAAGGGGATCATCAACCCGGCTCTGCGTGCAACCGGGCGAAGCTTCGGTCTGTCCATAAACAATACTAATCTGCGTCATATTCATTTTATTCACTACATCCTGCATTACTTTAATCGGACAGGGACTCCCGGCCATAATACCGGTTCTCATTTGAGAAAAGTCGGTTTTTGGAAAATCTTCATGTTCCAGCATAGCGATAAACATCGTGGGGACCCCATGAAAACATGTTATTTTTTCCTTATCAATACAGGCAAGGGCTTGCTTTGGCGAAAAATAAGGCAATGGAGACATGGTGACCCCATGAGTCATGGAAGCAGTCATGGAAAGAACCATTCCAAAGCAATGAAACATGGGCACCTGAATCATCATCCGGTCGGCCGTGGAAAGATCCATACAATCACCAATATTTTTACCGTTATTGACCACATTATAGTGGGTCAACATAACCCCTTTGGGAAATCCGGTTGTACCCGAAGTATATTGCATGTTGCAAACATCATGCCGGTTAATGGCCAAAGCCCGCCGGTAAACTTCCTCAACCGAAACCTGTTCGGCCATTGCAATGGCCTGTTCCCAAGTTAAACATCCATTTTGTTGCGAATCTACTGTAATAATATTTCGCAAGAATGGTAAACGTTTTGTGTGGAGAGGTTTTCCGGCCTCGAGGTTTTCCAACTCCGGACAAAGTTCCTTTATAATTTCGACATAGTTGGAGTCCTTATAACCAGCGGTCATAACCAGCGTATGGGTATCTGATTGACGGAGCAAATACTCCGCCTCATATATTTTATAAGCGGTGTTTACCGTCACCAAGACAGCTCCTATTTTGGTAGCAGCCCAAAATGTAATGTACCACTGTGGAATGTTGGTGGCCCAGATAGCCACATGATCCCCCGACTTCACACCCATTGCAATCAAAGATCGGGCAAATGTATCGACATCATCCCGGAACTCAGAATAAGTTCTGGTATAATCCATGGCGACATAACGGAATGCATACTGTTCCGGAAACTCATCCACCATTCTGTCGAGTACCTGGGGAAAAGTCAGGTCAATGAGTGAATCTTTCTCCCAGATGTATTTCCCGGTTTTGGTATTGTTATCGAATAAATGGCTCTTTCCGGTTATTTTTTTGGTATATTGGGTCATGAATTCGGCAAAATGAGGAAATACCACACCGGCATCACTAAGATCATCTGCCCAACGTTTCACCCATTCAAGGGAGATATATCCTTCATAATTAATAGAGCGTAAAGCGAACATGATATCGTCAATTGGCAAATCGCCTTCACCAATCATCCGGTAATGGGTTACCCCATTTTCTATCACTGAATCTTTCATATGTACATATTTAATATAAGCGCCTAAATTTTGTACAGTCTTTCCAGGGGTTTCGTCTGCAAATCTATATGGATGGTGCGTATCCCATAATGCCGCTACGGCATCACTGGCGGTTTGATCAAGTAGCTTACGAAGACGCTCGGTGTCGGCATAAACGCCATTGGTTTCAACTAATAATGTAACACCATTTGCTTCAGCAACCGGGGCCAGGCGTTGCAATGCGGCAAGAACCACCGTATCATCCACTTCCAAGTCCGGCTGGGGATCAAGGTCGGCAAGTATACGGACATAGGGTGTGCCAAGTTTGGCAGCCAAGGTAATATATTGCGAAATTTCCCGCTCATTAAGTTCTGCCTTTTCGGTAAATTTTAAACAGCAACCCGATGACAGGCAGGGAATTTCCAGACGTAACTCGGCCAGTTTCCGGATTGTCTGTGGTAACTGGCTTTCGGTAAAAGGCTGCGCCTTCACGGCAAAGATTTCATTACCCAGACCACGGATTTCAATACCGTCATATCCAAGATCCTTCGCCATGGAATAAATATCGGTCCAACTAAAGTCAGGACAACCCAAAGTCGAAAATGCAATTTTCATGATAGTTCCTCCTATATCAACGGTCCTGTATTTTATCGGCCCGTAAATTCAAAAGAAAGGTATAAAAAAAGCTTCCCTCTCAGTGCATTTCTGCATGAGACGAAAGCGTTATACTCCCGTGGTACCACTCTACTTGGCAACGCGCTAAAAGCGCGTAAACCCACTTGACGAGACTGTCTAAAAAA
>DNPQ01000344.1 GCA_003501335.1 Bacillota bacterium | reverse complement strand
AAAGGCAAGTTTGCCTTTATAGCTACCCCGGTGGCCTCCTACTCGTTGAGTTTTGGCACAATACACCTTAGAGCAAGAATTAAATACTGAGTGTCAGTGTAATACTGAAATCAGTATTAGCTCAGCCACATTAGATTACACCTTAATCCGGTTAAACCTGTTCACCCATTGGGGTCTTTGGACCTTTTTGGGCAGTGGCCTTTGTTTGTATTGGAGCCTCACCTAACAAGGAGATTCCTTTTATTTCTTATTTTAGAATAAGAAATAATAGCAACTTTGTCAATCGGGATATTGTTAATTTTTAATTATTTTATCTTGAGAGTAATATTTGATCGTAAATTTGGTTACTACAAAGTATTAAGGAAGAGCAGGTTTTATAATGGATGCTGTAGTTAATGATATTTTTCAAAGGGAGCTAACGATGGAATGGGAATGGAATAAGATAATTTTCTCTGAAAAAAATTTGTATGCAGCGGAGGTCGAAAGAAGGTATAGCAGCGCTTCAATTTGTCGCTGCCATTACCGGTGAAAGCTCAGTAAATCCATTGGCTAATTTTTAGCGATCCGACAGAATATTGGTTAACTCCGGGATAATTTGATTCTTTCGAGAAACCACTCCTTTCATGACAAAACTATTTTCATCCTTAAGCGGATTAAAGGCTTTCGCGATCATACCTTGGTGGGTTTCCACAAATAAAATTTCAGTTTCTTCATTGAGAATATCCGTAATTAAAAGTAAAATCATCGAATATCCTTCTTTTACTAGCAACGCCTTCATACTTTCTAAAATGGAAGAACGGATTTTCTTAACACTTGAAAGATCTTCGGTATTGATTTGGCCGACTCCAACTTTGTTTTTACTGATTAAATATTCCTTAAAATCGTTTTGCAAAATTTCATCGGATGACATATTTTTCAGGGAAGAACCGGCTTGAAACATTTTTTTGGCGAATTTATCGATGTCAATATGACTCATTTCGGCAAGCTTTTTGGCGGTATTGATATCAGTATCAGTACTGGTTGAAGACTTAAATGCAACCGTATCCGAAAGAATTGCCGCGCAAAGGATTCCGGCGATTTTTTCCGATGGCTGAATTCCATTTTCGAAAAAAAGATTAGCGACAATCGTGGCGGTGCTTCCAACGGGTTGGTTTCGATAATAAATGGGCCTTCCGGTTTGGATATCGCCGATTCTATGATGATCGATGATTTCAAGAATTTCTGCTTGCTCAATGCCGTTAATTGTTTGAGAACTTTCACTATGATCGACTAAGATAACTTTGTTTCTGTTTTGCTTAATCAGATGATATCGGGAAATAAAGCCCTTAAAACGCCCGTTATTGTCGACAACCGGATAACTTCGATATCGCGTCTGTAACATTTGCTCTTTGACGGTGTCAATATAATCATCCTGTTGAAAAGCGACCAGATTTTTAGAGGTCATAATAAAGCCAACCGGGATGCTTTGATATAATAGCCTCGCCGCAGTAAAAGTATCGTATTCAGTTACTAAAAGAATACAACCCTTTTTATGGGCTTTATTGGCAATTTCCTTTTCCACTTCGCTGCCACAGGTAACAATAATACAGAAAGCGCCGGCTTCGATTGCTTTAAGTTGATTTTCCCGGCGATTTCCGACGAAAACAATATCACCGGTTTCCATGTAAGAGCCCATTTCCTCTGGCGTCATGGCAGCGATGATCGTCTTTCCGGAATTAGAAAAAACGCGGTCCATTCCATAAAGTATATTAGCATTCAAAGTACGGGCTACATTTTCCAGTGGCGTATGGCTTACAGAAAGGCTATTGTTTTCCGGCATGTTCATATAGGCATTGGCAATGTCAGAAATAGAGACCACACCGACCAATTGATGCTCATTATTTTCAACCGGCAACACTTCAATATTATTGGCCTTGATGATCTCCCATGCTTCTTTTAATGAAATTTTAGAAGAAATCGGCTCAATGGTATCCATTTTTAAATTGGATACTTGTGTTTTTACAGTAGCAAGATATTCGGGGGGGTTGATACCGAAATAATCCAGAACAAAAGCAGTTTCCTGATTGATGCGGCCGATTCGGACGGGAATGGCATCCACATTCATCTGTTGTTTTAAATTAGCATAGGCGATTGCTGAACAAATTGAATCAGTATCCGGATTTTGATGGCCGATGATGAAAACTTTTTCAGTCATTCTAAACCTCCATATTCTCTTAAAACTTAAGTATACTTGATTTTGAATGCGAAAGATATAGGTTTTGATGTTAAAAAAGGATAACATTTCGATTGAATATGAATGGAATACCAAAAATTATAACTTTTTTATCCAGTTTATCCTTACCTGGAAGTGTCGAAACAGGTAATAACGCAGCCTATTGCATTTCCTGCACAGCATCAGGAGGAGCAACCCGGACTGGAATGGCCGATGAATCCCCGGCCAATTTTTGATTATCCCGGATATATCGGGAGCGGTAGGCTGCGAGACCAAGTAGCTTTGATAACAGGTGGTGATAGCTGTATTGGTAGAGCAGTAGCGGCGGCCTTTGCCAAGGAAGGGGCCAATTTATCCATCGCCGCTAAACAGGGGATCCGAGTTAATGCAGTGGCCCCGGGACCCGCATGGACTCCCTTAACCGTCAGCACATATCCTCCGGAAGAAGTGAAATTTTGGGGAACGAATATTACAATGGGGCGAGCTGCTCAGCCCTTTGAAATAGCTCCGGCTTATGTTTATTTGGCCGCTAATGATTCAGTCTATGTCACCGGCCAGGTTCTCCATGTTAACGGGGGTAAAATCCGTTATACTTAAAACATATCCTTTGCAACGGTTCCATTCGGTTTTACTTGAGTGTATACCCAAAGCGCATTAAACAATAACAAAATGCTGGTTGCAAAAAAAACATAAGCAATTCCGAAAAAGGCCGCCATTTGTCCGCCCAGTATCGCACCGCCGAACGTTCCAAGAAATTGGGCCGACTGATTGTACCCAAAGATTCTTCCGGTGACAGTAGCCGGAACATTCTTATTCAGCAAACTGTTGACGGCAGGCAAAAGTCCGGCCGTGGCGATACCTAATAAAAACCGCAGCATGACCAATTCCCACGGTGAACCCACAAAAGCTTGGGGAATAAATAATACTCCCGCGGCGATTAGAGACCATAGTATGACTTTGCGGGGGCCGATCCGGTCCGCGAGTTTGCCAAGGCGGGGTGAGGCTAAGATACTGGATATTCCGGGGGCGGAAAAGGCGACGCCGGAAATGAAAGCGATATAATGCATATGGGAAGATAATTGTTTGATATAAACTGTAATGATCGGTTCGATGGACATCAACGCAAGTTGCAGGACAAACGTGGTCATAAACATGGCCATTATTGATTTTCGATCAGCAATTGATTGCCAAATTTCCTGAAAACTGAGGGGTTTTTGCAGCGAACAAGTAAATGCTTCTTGGACTAATAGGTACGTAGCCACAAAGGTGAATAAAAGCAAAGCGCCAATGGCAAAGAAAACTGCCCGGATACCCATGATTTCCGTCAAGTAACCGCCAAAGAGCGGACCCAGAAGCGAACCTGCAGCCGCCCCAGTTGAGAGAGTCCCTAGGGCCAAGCCGGAATATTCGCGGGGCGTCTGGGTTGCAACCAGGGTGATGGCAGCAGAAACGTATCCGGAAATAAATCCCATAAATAAGCGCAATGCCACTAATTGATAAACATTGTTTACCAGACCCATCAGGGATATAACAATGGCCATTCCTAGGCTGGCCCGTAGCAGCATGGGCCTACGTCCATACTGGTCAGCCATTCGTCCCCAAATTGGTGAGAAGATGGCGGAAGCGACGAAGGTAATCCCGAAGGCGATCCCCGACCATTGTTCGACGGCAGAGACGTTGGTGATACCGAGTTGTTCAATATAGAGCGGTAAGACCGGGGTAATCTGACTGAGGCCGGTCATTGTAACGAATGAACCAAACCAGCAGATCCATAAATTTTTTTTCCAAGGTTTCATGAAACGATATTCCTCATTAGAATTGATCTTTAGCTTGTTTTTGATAATTTTTCCCCCACGAGCATAATGCATCCAACACCGGAAGAATCGTTGCGCCAACTTCTGAAAGTTGATATTCCACTTTGGGAGGAACTTCAGGGTAAATATGCCGCGAGATCAGGCCATCCTGTTCCAGTTCCCGCAGTTGCCGGGTCAATGTCTTTTGATTGATGGCCGGTAAAAGCCGCTGCATCTCGTTAAACCGGATCGTACCTTTGGTTAAATGCCAAAGAATCGCCATTTTCCATTTACCGCTGAGCATATTGAGACCGATATCGAGCGGACATTGTTCGGTAATTTGAATTGATTTCCCCATTTTTGTCCTCCGGTATTTAAAAATCAACGCTGAATAAAACCATAATAGAATCTTAACGGCTTGATCCGCTTTATGCCTAATTTCAATAGTATCATTTATGCCACTTGGTTGCAATAATGTGCGTACTTTACGGGGTAATGGACGGATGTTATCCTTTATATATCAACAAAAAGGAGCGATATTGATGATGGTTATTGACAGTCATGCGCATGTAATGGAACCAACGGCAAAACAACTTTCATTCATGGAGGAGGCGGGGGTTGATAAAACGATTTTGTTTTCAACCTCAATTCACCCTGAAAAAGTCATGGATTTGGCAGCCTTTGAACAAGAAATCCGGCGCTTGTTTGATATATTAGCTGGAAATTGTAAGGTAGACGAAAGAAAGAGCAGTATGCAGCGGAGCACAGTTGAACTTTGTGATGCGATAAAAAAGCATCCGGAGCATTTTCTTGGTTTTGGACCGGTACCACTTGGGATAGGGGAATATGAAACAGCGGATTGGATTGAAGAGAATATCATTGTCAACGGATTTCTCGGGGTGGGTGAGTTTTCACCAGGCAGCGGTTCTGTATATTTGCTAGAAAATGTTTTTAAAGCATTAATGGAACTAGGAAAATTGCCTGTATGGATTCATACCTTTCATCCGATGACCTCAGCGGATTTAATGGATATTGCGGATTTAGCCCGGAAGTATTCTACGGTTCCAGTTATCTTAGGACATATGGGCGGAGCGAATTGGTTGGATGCCATAAAGATTGCCAAGGACCAAGCCAATTTATATCTTGACTTTTCCGCTTCTGTTACCGCGATTGCTCCGCAATTTGCCATGAAAGAACTGCCGGAACGTTGTTTGTTTAGTTCCGATGCCCCGTTTGGCTATCCTATGCTGGTCCGTAAGATGGTGGAAAGAGTTAGTGAAGATGAAGAAGTGACCAAAATGGTTTTGGGTGGAAATATTTCGAGGCTATTAAATATTGACTAAAATCGGAAACAGTGGGTAAAGATGATGCTCTACCCATTGTTCCCCAATCTAATTATCTGCTTGTTTGAGGGCGAATGTTCGCTGGCTTCAATATTTTATCGATATTTAATGTAAAAAATGGACGGTAACATCGGGTAAATATTGGGCTGCATTTGGAATCGGATCATTGACTAATTTATCTTCATCATCGATTATTTTTTCCAAAGTCTTTCGCTCAATGCTTACATAGGGTTTGATGGTGCCTAAAAACGGATGATGAATTGCCGAATCCAACCTTCCGGACTCTACGTTGGTAATTTTGGTTCCGTTAAAGTCCAGGCTGTACTCTCCAATAGTTTGGCCGTTCTCAGTCACCTGCAGGCCAAATTTATTGCCTTGTTGATTGGTAAAGAGGGCGCCAATAAATGTAAACAACTGGGGATGCTTTTTGGACAGGGCCTCTACCAGACGTTCCCGAAAGGGCACAAATTCATTTTTTACAAAAGAATCGACATCATTGGTCATCGATGGGCTCATATGGAAAACTCCTTTGTTTCATAATAATGTACTTTGACTTTCGTTATTATGACCGGGAACCCCAAAATTATTAATCAGATTACAGATGTTTTAAGCAAGGGTTATGGCGAGATCGGGTTTGTTGGTGATGACGGCGCCAACTCGATTATCATTCAGCAGTTTGGTGAGTAAAATGGGGTTGTCCACAGTCCAGACATAAACCCCAATTTTATTATGGACAGCCCGTTCCAAAAATCCGGATTTCAATAACTGATAATGAGCGATTAAAAAGTCAGCTTTGATTTTTTGATATCTTTTTTCTGGAAATAAATCGGAGTGATAAAATAACTGCATCAGGCGGGGCCGGCCACCCAGTAATAACCCGACTTTGATTTCCGGAAAATGTTGCTTAATGACCCCTAGAGACTGATCATGAAAAGAGGTCATTAAAAAATCGTCTTTTTTAGAATACTTCAATACCAGATCCAGCACTTCTCTTTCGTAACCAACTTCCTTGACTTCGATATCCAGTTTGATTTTACCTTGGGTTAGCTTTAAAACCTCTTCCACGGTGGGAATAACAAATCCTTGGGAGGAAACAAGTTGATTGGCTTCCTGATATGTTAATTGATGAATGGGATGACCGGCGATAGAAGGATTATGATGAACCATCATGATTCCGTCTTTGGTTTTACGGACATCAAATTCGATCATATCGGCGCCGATTTCGATTGCTTTTGTAAAAGATGCCAGGGTATTTTCTTTGGCAAGCAAAGGCGTGCCGCGGTGACCTACAATTATAGTTTTATTCAAACCAATCACTCCTTAGTATTCGATGCAATAAAATTGAGGGTTTATAATTCGTTACAATATTCAATGCCTGATGACCTATAGTATTTTATTTCGGCTATCCTTTTAACCCCTGAGTGGCTATGTTCTTTACAAAAAATCTCTGGAAGAGCATAAATAGAACCAGAGTCGGCAAAACCATCATCATGGTGCCGGCCATGATTAAGCCCCATTCACGGTTGCCGGAATCGAACAACATTTTAATACCTAGCTGCACGGTTTTCATTTGAGTATCATTAATAATCATCAGGGGCCATAAATAGGTGTTCCACATGACTAAGAAGTCCACCATTGCCAGTCCGGCGAGGGTAGGTCCGGATAACGGGAGCAAAATCCGGATTAAAAAATGGATTGGCCCACAGCCGTCCATATCGGCAGCTTCTTTCAGCTCTTTCGGGATGGTCCTAAAATGTTGCATGATTAAAAAGGTTGTCGTCGCGCTGGCGAGAAAAGGCGTTACTAAACCCGTATAAGTATTGGCCCAACCAAGCTGGCTGATTAATTCAAAAAGCGGCACAACCATGACTTCCACCGGCATCATTAAAGTAAATAATACCGCAAAAAACAGGAATTTCTTGCCTTTAAACTCAAAATAAGAAAAAGCGTAACCACTGGTGACGCCCAAACATAATTTGCACGCCATAACGATGATTGAAGCAACCAAACTATTGATGAGCAATTGGCCCATGTTTACAAGTTGCCACGCTTGTTGATAATTTTCCAAATAAAATTGTTTGGGAAATAATGAAGGGGGATAGGAGAAAATTTGATCATGAGGTTGAAAACTGATTGTCAAACCGATTAGAATCGGTAATATTACAATCAGGCTGGTAATAATGAATAGGCAATGCCATAATAGGGTTTTCATATTTTTCTTTTGAAAAAATTCCGTTTGAATTTGGATGTGCTGCATCATGGCGACTTCTCCTGCTTATTGTGAATTTATGGATTTTGATACGATCTGTATCATAAGCTTTCTACTGATAATGAATATTTTCTTGGTTTTGATAAAAATAGATAAGGGTTGCACTCATCAGCAACAGAAATAAAATAACCGTTTCTGCGGCTGCGGCGCCCGATCGGAAATATATAAAAAGATCTTGATATAAATTATACATTAACAAATTGGTAGCTCCGGCCGGACCTCCTTGGGTCATGATATCGATAATGCCAAAGTTTTCAAAAACGGAAAAAATTAAGTTCATGGTGACCAAGTAAAAAGTGGTCGGAGATAGAAGCGGGATGGTAATTTTAAAAAAATTTTGAAACGGACCGGCGCCGTCGATTTTTCCGGCTTCAATGGTACTTTCCGGTATGGATTGCAATCCGGCCAGAAAGAAAAGAATGTTAAAGCCCATATTCTTCCAAATGTTGGCCAAAGTT
>DNPQ01000614.1 GCA_003501335.1 Bacillota bacterium | reverse complement strand
AAAGCAAAAAAAACGGGGTCAAAAGGAAGAAAAACTTTATGAAAATATTGATAAATAAATTATGCATATTCTCTCCCGCATTGCTATTGGGTTTAATATTCTATCAAATTATCAATGATGAATATGATTTTAGCTTTCAGTTTCGACGGAAGATGAAAATATCCTTTTTGGGTTATAACCCTGAAATTGATTTAATATAAATAACTAAAGTCAGGTACGGCATCATCCAAGATTCCATCATCTGATGCCATCAATCTGATGAGATTATTCAAACAGGAGGCCGATATGCCTTTACAATCTTATGCCGTTTTAAAATGCCGGGTCCTCGAAGGTCAGGAAGGACAAAATGGCAGCCCACACTATCAAATCCACGGCGCCGATCCAAACAACACTCATTACCGGATCGCCGTGAATATTCATTCCCAAGCGGAGCCTTCCGAGCTCTTGTATTACTGCGATGAACATTTCGAACATCCCATTATCCAAAAAATGTCGGCTTTGGATGATGGATTAACCCTTCTTAACAGCACGAGCAATTCCGCGGCTTTGGACTATATCCGCGGGAATCTCTTTGACCGCCGACAAATGAAAATTTTACCGGCTGAACTGCCAGGAGCTGATAATGATCTTAACGAACAGATTGGGAAATATATTCGATGGGCACTTACCATGAATGATGCCCTAATTTATGCCTTTGGAGCAGCTTGGGGCCCGGAGGAACAAGCGGATTCTTACTTTGATTTTACGCCCGGTAGAGGAATCCATGATGTCCATATGAATCAGGGTAATTCCGGAAAATGGGCTACCGATAATGGGCCCTGGCAGGATGGCGGATTATTTTTTCATTTTCCATCTATTGATCGCTGGGTAGCTATATTTTTGGCTTTTCAATCCCAAAGTTTTGTAACTGTGGCAGAGACCGGTGAACCCGTAGGAAATAATGTCCCGGCACCTCAAAGAGATACCATCCGAATCCTAACGGCCTTGGTTCATCCCTCCAATAAAGGCCGGGAAACCGTTACCTTAATCAATACCACCAATCATAAAATTGATATAACCGACTGGGTTCTCACCGATAATCTGAATTTTAAGCGGGTGTTATACGGCGAAATTAGGCCGGGTGAGTTCTTAACCATTCCATTGATGTCCAAAAACGCAGGTTCCCATGGACATGAATTTGCCAAAGAAGGCGGGATTATTTCTTTGCTTGAGCCGAACGGCCTTAAAATCCACGGTGTCTCCTATACAGAGAAAGATTATCAACAGGAGGATTGCACCCTGACTTTTTAATTTTTTTCCTCAACTTCGATCCCGGCCGCCTTCATCAAATACAAAGCATTGCGAGTTTTCGATATACCGGGACGCAACACATAGTCGAAAGCAAGCTGTCCGTCCCGGAAAAACTCTTGAAAATGATAGTTTTTGACCTGGCTGCATTCTTGTTCAAGCTCCCCCAGCTCCAAATCATGGGTAGAGACCAAACCAACAGCCTGCTGCTGGATAAGTTTTTTGATTAAGACTTTAGCTCCCAGGTGTCGATCAATGGAATTGGTGCCCTTAAAGATCTCATCCAGCAGAAAAAAGGCGGCTTTTTGGGAAGCACTCGTTGCTTCCACGATCATCTTAATGCGCAGAATTTCCGCGTAAAAAGTCGAGATATTCTTCTCTAAATTGTCGCTAACCCGCATACAAGTATAAATACTCATCCGGGAACAAATAAAAGATTGGGCGCAAACCGGAGCCCCGGCGTAAGCCAAAACCAAATTAATGCCGGTTGTTCGCAGATAGGTACTTTTCCCGGACATATTAGACCCCGTAATCAGCAACACCTGGACTCGGTTTTGAATTTCCAAATCATTTCCTTTTCTGAACGCCGCCGGCAGTAGGGGATGCCCCAAACCTTTCGCAATATAGGTTGACGGCCCCTCGGTAATTTGAGGAACCACCCAATCTGGATGATCATAGTTTAAAGTGGCTAAACTCGCTAAGGCTTCGAATTCTCCGATGGTTTCCAACCAATTTCCCAAGCACTGGCCGGAATTTTCTTTCCAGGTTTCCAAAGTGATCAGGCAATGATAATCCCAGAGCGTCAAAGTATTAAAAATCCCATACAAGGCATGGTCCCTGGTCGCTACTTGATCCGCTATTTTCACCAAACGCCGTAATTGAACGCTGCCCAATTCTTCCCGGTGGTTTTGCAGCTTCCTTTTCAGGTCACCTAAATACTCCGTGCTAAAATTCTTCTGCTCAATATGGAATAACAACTCCTGATAAAGCTCCAGATTTTTACGATAATAGAACACGGTGTCAAGAAGCCTTTTCCGGTCTTTGCCATGAATCTTTAGAAGGATATATTGGAGGAATAAAGCTCCGAAGGGGAGATAAAAAGGGATTTTATGAGTCTCCAAAAATATTATCAAGGTTCCTACGGTAAAGGCAGATAAAGCCCTGGCTCCCCAAATAACTGTTTTTTGAGCATAAAAAGAATTTCGCTCCCGAGCCCACTCCGCCAAGTCGTGAGGATCTTGAATTTTTCCTTCAATCACGCTACCAAAAGCCGCTAGCCATTGCCGCCATTTGAAATTTTGGGCAAGTTCACCAACAGCCTGTTGCCGCTGAATGATTTTCGGCATACTCTCGGGTGGTGAAGTTAAAAGTGCCGCTAACCTGCGACGGCCCAAAAAAGT
>DNPQ01000375.1 GCA_003501335.1 Bacillota bacterium | reverse complement strand
CGGACCGACCATTCCATCCAGTCTTTCAACTGTTTTCCGGTGATCTTGATTCCGTACAGATAATTTTCGAAAACATAAACCGCCATCAAATCTTGAATGGTGACATTGCCTTTTAAAATCTGGGCCGAACTGCTCAGGGGCGCGGCGATGGATAAATCGGTTTTGGCATAATGTTTTTGAACCTTATTGATCAGGTCCATCAACGCCGTTTCTTTGACCAGTTGCTCGGCGCCTAAGAAATCTCCGGTAGCCGTGCCGATTTTGGTTCCGACATAGGCCAGTGTTGCATCCTGGTAGGGCTTGGCTAGGGCAAGGATAGCCGGATCGGCGACGATGGAATCATCCATGGCAATGGTTTTACTGGTTTTATTCGTGATCGTCCATTGACCGCCGGCGTTTTTAGCGATATTCAAATCAATCCGGGATACATATTGGCCCCAGCGCCCGGGCTCGGTTACGATAACCTTTTGACCGGAAGGATTGGTGTAGTCATGTTCGCTGATATTGGCATGGACGTGGCCCGCGATAATCGCATCGATCCCGTTAACACGGGTTGCCAGGGCTTTAACCTGGTTTTCCGGTATGGTATCGGCCGCGCTCTCCTCTCCGGAATGCATGGAGACGATGATGATATCGACGCCCGCGGCACGAAGTTTCGGGACCCATTGACCCGCTTCGGCTACCAGGTCGTTAAATTGTAATCCCTGGTAGTGGGTTTCATCTTCCCAAGAGGGGATCTCTTTGGTGGTAAGCCCTAAAATTCCGATTTTGACGGGTCCTTGGGCAGTGTCCATGGTTTTGATGATGTACGATCCCACGAAATTGGAGTGATCTTTTTTATAGTAAGTATTGGCTGAAAGAACCGGGATATGCTCTTTTTTGGCATCGCCGATGATCCGGTTTAAAACATCCAGTCCGTAATTGAATTCATGATTGCCAAGTACCCAGGCATCATATTTCAGGGCGCCCATCACTTTGATCAAGGGATATTCCGACTTGGTGTCAATCTTATCATAGTAATACGAAAGAGGGGTGCCTTGGATGGTATCGCCGTTATCGATCAGGATAGTCCTGGGATTGGCAGCCCGGACTTGGGATACGTAGGTGGCAACTTTGGCAAGACCCCAGTTTGCCGCTTTGGCAGTGGCGTAATCCCAGGGAAAAAGGTTTCCGTGGATATCGGAGGTCCCTAAAATGGAAATGGTGTCACCTTTGGCGGCCGCCTGCTCGATAGGGGCAATTCGTCCATCGGCAGTTGCCCGGACTTTTCCTTGGGCTTGGATAGCCTCAATATAAACATCGCGGGCTAATTTATAACTGTCCCGGTAGGTCTTGGCAACCGCCGGGTCGGTAAACTCCAGAAAACCGTCGCCGCCGGCGCCCATAAAGTTGTTGGTGGCCACTAAATATTGGGTGTTCTTATCCAGCGCTTTGCCGTCGGCTTTTTGAATATCGACGACCCGTTGCATGGTGGGTTGATGCGGATCATAGGTAAAGGTTAGGCCGGATAACTGAATTCCTTTACCGTTATCTTGAACGGCTTGTTCCAGTACTACTTTGATTTGCGCCGGAGTCATTTTGACGGTCACAATGGTATTGTCGAAGGGCATAAATTGGAACATAGTACCGACGGTAATATCACCCTTGGGAATATCACACCGCTGGCCGCCGTTATTGACAAAACCGAAATCGGCGTTGACCGCTTTCCGGGTGGCCTCAGCGGTCCAATTCCCCAGAACGGAGTCACTAAACGGGGCGATTCTTTGGACCCGGGTTAGATCATTGAGGGCGGCGCCGATAACTTTTTTGAATTCAGCTCCCACATCCTGGTCGGCTTTTTCAACGATCTGCCGGACTGAAGGGTCCACCACGGGGCTCGTGGTGTTGTATAAATCAGTATCGTCATGATAAGCAAGGGCGCCAGTGCTAACCTTGCCGTCCGGGCTGACGGTTATTTTTAGATCCAAATAACCCTGTCCGTATAGTCCGGCGACACCGACCGGGATCCCATTGCAATTGCTGTTGACGATGGTATGGGTATGGCCGCCGAAGACGGCGTCAACCCCTTTGATTTTCTTGGCAAAATCGATCAAATTACCGGAAGGAACCCCGGTACTTGGGTCGGTGATAGCTCCCATATGCGCCAAGACTATCACGATTTTGGCTCCTTGACCCCGGAGTTGTTGCGCCAGCGAGTTGACAATCGGCGCCGGGTCCTTGAAGTCGGCATTTTTGATGAAGGAAGGCATAATAATGCTGGGGAATTCAATGTTGTCAACCAGCCCGATGATTCCTATTTTAACGCCGCCTTTTTGCAGCATAACATAGGGCTTTACATATTTGACCGGCTTTTGAGTGGCTTTATCATAGATGTTGGCCGCTAAAACCGGAATGGAAGAATTCTTTAATAATGCTGTCTGCGGATTGATAACGCTTTCGATGCCCCAGTCATATTCGTGGTTGCCAAGGGCCATCGCGTCAAAACCAATATTTTTCATCATGTCGATGACTGGTTTTCCTTTGAGAACGTTGGATAAAGGCGTCCCCTGGAACATATCGCCGCCTGACAAGACGATGGTATTGGGATTGGCCGTCTTGATGGCCTTGATTTGCTGAGCCAAGACTGCCGCCCTTTGCTGGGTGATGGCCGTGCCATCCTTTAATTTGCCTGAGTTTTGTAAATAACCGTGGAAGTCGGTGACTTCAATAAAATCAAATGTTTTAGAGCTAATCCCCGCCGAAGCGGCAGAAGTCATCGCAGGGACGACAAAGGAACTGAAAAGTAGAATAGCGCCTAGCATCAATGCTAATATTTTACGACCGTGCTGAACCATGGATTGCCTCCTTTAAAAATTTTGGACCGATTATTTCTAAATGCTGTTGCCGGATGATGATATACATCCATATATCAATTCGGCTTGAAGAATGGATTACCTTTTTATGGAATTATTAAATTTATGGTAAGCGGGTATCCACCCTGGCTTTGCGCGGCTTGCTGGCAAGTGGAGAACCGGGGTTGGATGTATTTAAAGGGGATTAGCATGCCTTTGGGGTTTTGATTGGTAAGGCTTGGGAGCAATCCAAATAGGCCTGAGATTTCAGCAAATTCCCTTTAAGAGAAAGGGGTAGAAGCATTTAGGCTAAAAGT
>DNPQ01000619.1:5581-10883 GCA_003501335.1 Bacillota bacterium | reverse complement strand
ATAAGCAGGACATTGTCAGAATTTCTCGGAGCCTTATTGAACAAGGTGTAAGTATTGTCTGCGTTACCATGGGAAAGGATGGCGCCGTTATGGTTAGCAGTGATCAGGCGTGGTTTGCGCCGGGCTCAGACATTCAAGTCCGTGGAGTACAGGGAGCCGGAGATTCTTTGGTGGCAGGGATTTGTATGGCGATGGAACAACAACTGGAGATTCCGGAAATGTTACGTTATGGTGTGGCGGCAGCCAATGCCTCTTTGATTCGTGAAGGAACCTTGTTATGCACGGCTGATGATTTTCAGAAGATGCTGCATCAAGTAATGATCGAAAATATTAATTACTAAAGTTTTTAAAAAATGAATGAAAACCGCTTAAAGAGGAGTGATATTAATGCCTTTAGTCACCAGTAAACAAATGATGGTTGATGCCCAGAATGGCAAATATGCTGTCGCCGCATTTAACATCGAAAATATGGAAATGGTTCAAACGGTATTGGAGACTGCTGCGGAACTCCAAGCCCCGGTTATGATCCAAACTACGCCGGGAACGGTAAAATATGCCGGAGTGGCAATGCTGGCTGCAATGGTTCAAACTGCTGCCAAAACTTGCCCAGTCCCGGTGGCGCTTCATCTTGATCATGGTGAAAGTTACGAATTGGCTGTTCAGGCGTTACACTCAGGATATACATCCATCATGATTGATGGCTCGAAGCTTCCTTTTAAAGAAAATATCGCTTTATCAAAACGGGTCGTCGATATGGCTCATGCAGTGGGAATTCCCGTTGAAGCTGAACTGGGAAAGGTCGGCGGCAAAGAGGATAGTTTGGAAGTGAGCGATAAATCGGCCGCCTTCACTGACCCTGGTGAAGCCAAGGAATTTGTATTGCAAACCGGGATTGATTCGCTGGCGGTTGCTATCGGTACGGCCCATGGGTTTTATAAGGGCGAGCCCAAGTTGGATTTTGACCGTTTGGCTAAAATCCGGGACGTTGTTGAAATACTCTTAGTATTGCACGGGGCTTCCGGAGTTCCGGATGATATGGTACGAAAGGCGGTAGCACTGGGTATCAGTAAAGTAAACTTTGCCACCGAGCTTCGGGCCGCTTTGACACGGGGCGTGAGGGAAGCTTTGGTTGATCAGAGCATCATTGATCCCAAGAAATTTATGGCCAGTGGCAAAAAGGCCGTCAAAGAAATTGTGAAACAAAAGATCATTATTTGCGGCTGTGACCACAAGGCCAATTCTTATCGGTAAAAGGGGATAATTATCCCTTTTGCATAAAAACGTAAAAATGGGAGGAAAGAACATGAAAAGATTTACCAGAGTCATCGTCGTTTCACTTGTGGTTCTCATGATTGTAAGCCTTACTGTGGCTGCATTCGCAGCTCCCAAGAAAATTGTAGTCGGTGTCAGCCTGCTCACTCGGGAGCATGTTTTCTACAATAATATTGAGAGCGCCTTGAATAAAAGGGCCAAAGAACTCGGTGTCAAATTGATTGTTCAAGATGCTGCCCAAGATTCCAACAAACAGCTGAGCCAGGTTCAAGATTTCATTACCCAAAAGGTTAATGCGATTATTCTTTGCCCTACTAGCTCGGCTGGAAGCAAATCCATGGTTGAATTAGCGAATAAAGTGAATATCCCTGTATTCACAATGGATATTGCTTCCGATGGTCAGACGGTAGCTCATGTTGCTACAGATAATTACAAAGGCGGTGTTCTGGCGGCTCAATATGTAGCCACAAAGATGCTTAAAGCTGGTAAGGGTGAAACAGCCATCATTACCTATTCAGAAATTGAAAGCTGTGTTGATCGGGAAAAAGGTTTTAAAGAATATTTAGCCCAACATTATCCCAATATTCAAGTAGTTGATATTCAGAATTATTCCGGTGATCAAGCTAAAGCGGCTGATGTTACTCAAAATATGTTATTAAAACACCCCAACCTTCAAGTAATATTCGCAGTTGGTGATCCGGCTGCAATGGGTGCTTTAGCATCGATTAAGGCTGCCAATAGGAATGTTCAAGTAATTGGCTTTGACGGTAATCCTGAAGGAATTGCCGAGATCAAGACCGGAGGTCTTTGGAAAGCTGATGTAGCTCAAGATCCGGCAACAATTGGTGCAAAAACTTTGGATGCTGTTATGGCTAAATTAAAAGGCAAAACCGTTCCCAAATTGATTCCGATCGCTCCTAAAATTATTGATAAGAGCAATCTTTAATTATTTATCTTTTTATGAATAAATCGTCATTGATTTAATTGAAGGTAGCTTGGTAGTGGAAAAATTGGTATTTCTTCCACTACCAAGCTACCGTAGTCAGGAGGAAAGAACATGCATCAAACGCCTATGATTGAAATGACCGGGGTGAGTAAATCTTTTCCCGGGGTCAAGGCCTTGTCGAATATCGATTTAAATATTTATCCCGGCCGGGTGCATGTGTTATTGGGAGAAAACGGCGCCGGGAAATCGACTTTAATCAAAATTATTTCCGGCGTATATTCAAGAGATGAGGGTTTTGTTAAAGTAAACGGCCGCGAGGTTAACTTTATAAATACCCGGGAGTCTCTGGCTGCAGGCATCAGCGTAATTCATCAAGAACTTAGTGTTATTCCAGATCTTACGGTTGCTGAAAATATTTTTCTCGGCCGGGAACCCAAGATTGGTAAATCCGGTTTTGTGAACCGTAAGAAAATGTATAGCGACGCCACTCAATTGCTTGAAACCATTGGAGTGAAGATCAATCCGAAGACGGTTATCCGCAAATTAAGCAATGCTGATAAACAGATGGTTGAGATTGCCCGGGCGGTCTCACAAAACAGTTCGCTGGTGATAATGGATGAACCAACTTCATCCCTATCGGAGCATGAGGTTGAAGCCCTGTTTAAAGTGATTGAAAAATTAAAAAGCGAAAATGTTGCGATTATTTATATTTCTCATCGTCTCAAAGAAATTGCTAGAATCGGAGATACAGTTACCATTCTTCGCGACGGGTGTCTTGTTAAGACGGTATCCCTTCAAGAAATTGATGAAAGCCATATGATTGCGCTAATGGTAGGTAGAGAGATAACGCAATTTTATTATAAATCGGAAATACCTCCAGCCGACGAAATGGTATTGGAGATAAAAAATTATACGCGTAAAGGCATTTTTGAGAATGTCTCCTTCGGTTTGAGGCGGGGAGAAATTTTAGGAGTGGCGGGACTGATCGGCGCGGGCCGAACCGAAGTCATGCGGGCGATTTTTGGGGCCGACCGTGTCGAAAGCGGAGAATGTTTGTTAGATGGCCGGCCGGTACGATTTACTGAGCCCCAACAGGCAATCAAGGCCGGAGTGGGACTAATACCGGAAGATAGGCGAAATCAAGGGCTTTTATTGTCTAAGAGCGTAAAAGAAAACACTTCTTTGGCCAGTTTGTTTTTAAATTCAAAATTAGGCTTTTTAGATTTTAAATGGGAAGCGAAAATCGCGGTGGAGTTTATTCAAAAGCTGCATACGAAAACACCGACTGCCAATACCCCGGTTAAAAATCTTTCGGGCGGAAACCAGCAAAAGGTGGTTATCGCCAAATGGCTGGCGGCAAAATCCAGGATTCTGATCATGGATGAGCCTACCCGAGGAATTGATGTCAATGCCAAGGCCGAAATATATGCTTTGATGAAGAAGTTCGTTGAAGAAGGCGGCAGCATTATTATGGTCTCTTCCGAGCTTCCAGAGATTTTGGGAGTATCCGACCGGATTATGGTCATGCGTGAAGGACGGGTTTCGGGGATTATCAATGGTCAGGGAGCAACTGAACAAGCTATTTTGCAGTTGGCCAGCATTAGTGGATGATAAAGGCGCACGCGCGCGGGGAGGCAATTTTGATGAGTAATACCTTGGATTTAAAACTGATTCGTAAATACGCGAAGGAAAACTCGTTGGTGCTTTTTTTTGTGGTGTTGATAATGATATCGGCCATCTTTGTGCCGCGTTTTATTGACCCTAACAATCTGGTTAATGTAATGATGCAGATTGCCATCAATGCTTTATTGGCCACCGGGATGACCTTTGTCATTATATCAAGCGGGATTGATTTGTCGGTGGGTTCCGTAGCGGCTTTAGCTGGTATTGTGGCAACAGTTACCATCAAAATTTTCCCCAATGCCGGTATTCTCACCGGGATTTTGGTTATTTTAGCAACGGCGATTGTGATTGGGGGCATCTTTGGCAGTATCATGGCAGTCAATATTGCTAAATTGAAAGTGCCTCCCTTTATTGCCACTTTGGCTATTATGAGTGTAGCCCGAGGCCTCGCTTATGTATATACCGAATCCAAACCGGTTTTTGGCCTGCCGGACTCCTTTAGTTGGTTGGGTATCGGCTACATTGGACCGATTCCGGTGATGGTCATTGTAACCGCCATCGTGATGGTGGCGGCTCATATTTTGCTAACCCGTACTTGTTTTGGGCGCTATGTTTTCGCCGTAGGCAGTAATGAAGAGGTCGCCAAACTGAGTGGTATCAATATTGTAAGGATCAAGTTTTATGTTTATATGATTTGTTCCATGCTGGCGGCTTTGGGAGGGGCGGCGCTGGCTTCCCGCCTTCAAGCAGGACAACCCAGTGCTGCCCAAGGTTATGAATTGAACGCCATTGCCGCTGTGGCGATGGGTGGCACCAGTATGTCGGGCGGTCGCGGCGGTATTATTCAAACGACTTTGGGTCTGGTGATTATCGGCGTAATTAATAATGCGTTAAGCCTCCTGGGTGTTTCCTCTTACTGGCAAACGATTGCCATGGGTATTATCATCCTAGTGGCTGTTATCTTTGACCTTAACAAGGATGCATAACGATTAGAAATGAACAACGATTAAATTCAGTAATAAAAATCAGCTAAAAATTAAAATTTAGCTGATTTTTTATATCGCCGTAAGTTATTGTAATTTGAATCAAAAAGGATTTAGCTGATTTTTCTAGAATTATAAAATTAAATGGATATCTTATGCCATATTGTCTTTCTGCCTGATAGTTCTATGGGTTTGATTCCTGTCGGGCATTTTGTTCGCAAATAGCATCATCTTTGATTGGTTAACGCAGCTTGAAAGGTGGATAAATTATGGAACTGGATGATTTACAGAAGGATTTTAGTGGTTATTGCCCCATCCTTAAAAGGGAACATACGATTCAAGTTTTATATACATTAATTAAGATTGATAACGCTCCGTCCTTATATAAAGCTTACGCCTTTGATTGCGGCAACATGGAAAAATGCACCTATGATATTTGTCCAATCGGGGATAAAATACCTGATTTATTTGAGGCGGA
>DNPQ01000619.1:0-5293 GCA_003501335.1 Bacillota bacterium | reverse complement strand
TTTACTTACTGATTTCGATACTGTTTAGATAACTTTCGATCCTGGATACCAGCAAGCTCAAAGCGACGGTGTTATGTCCCCCCACAGGAATGATAATATCCGCATAGCGTTTTGAGGGTTCGATGAAGGCCTCGTGCATCGGTTTGACGGTATTTAAATATTGCCGGCAAACAGAATCCAAAGTACGGCCCCGTTCCTCAATATCCCTTGTAATACGGCGGATTACCCGGGTATCGGCGTCGGTATCCACATAGACTTTAATATCAAAGGCCTTTCGTAAGGCCGGTTCGTTCAGGATAAGAATGCCTTCTACCACAATGACCGGGTGCGGGGCCACCGGGATCTTCCGGGTGGTTCGGGCATGTTGCGAAAAGTCGTAAACCGGAACTTCAATGGTTTTACCCTTGCGGATTTGGTCAAGCTGCTTTATTAAAAGACTATTTTCGAAAGCATCAGGGTGGTCATAGTTTCGCTTGGCCCGTTCCTCAAAGGGGAGATCGGATAGATCCGCATAATAGGAGTCCTGTGAGATTAAGGCTACATTGGTGGAGCTTAATTCTTTCTGAAGAGCTTCGGCTACAGTAGATTTACCTGAACCGGTTCCTCCGGCAATTCCAATAATTAGCATTTATTTACTCCATTTGTCTTAACTGATAGTGAATCGATGGGGATTCTATTTGTTTATCATCCAATTCGGTTTCGTCGCTTGGTTTACCTGCCGTGATACAAAATTAATCACAAAAATTGTTTTTCACTCAAGGGTATTTTGGGGCGTCAAGGAGAATGCAGCATGCGCATGAAGTGAGTTTGACGGTTTTTTATTCGGCACTTTTTTGGCACTCTAAAACTCTCAAAGGATGATAATGTAAAGAATATCGAGAAGAAAAGTATAAGCTAAAATTAATTTATTTTTCTTTAAGGTTATACCCTTTTTATTTTTACGCAAACATGCCCCAGATGGCCCACGCAAAGACGGCAACAAACCTTTTCATTTTGTAAAAGATACCATTTTTAACAGATAAAAGGAAAATTTTACCGGAAAGTAACTTATAAAATGTGGGCATGGATGTCAATGGACGCCTTGTGGACTTGGAATAACGCGGTTTATTGAATCGGATATGATCGGACCCCGGCCGGAAAAATATTAAATTTATAAAAAAAGGCTACTTTTTCATCAAGTAGCTTTTTATTTCTGATAAAATATAGATTGATGATAGTTTATGAAACGGTTTTATGGATGAAATTACCATCAACAGAATTATTGCAACAAATTTTTGATGTTGCTATTGAATATTTTCAAACGGAATATATAATTAATTTGGCAGACAATATTTTTGTCAGACAATATATATCATCAACGGAGGAATTACTGGAAAGAAGGAGACATAATGGAGACGCATATTTTGGAGATTTCCGAACGAATTAAAGGCATGCGGGAGATTCTGAATATCTCGGCTGAAGAAATGGCGAAAGTTACAGAAACTTCAATGGATCAATATCTGGCCGCGGAAAATGGAAACTCGGATTTTACATTTACATTTCTTATAAAATGCGCAGAAAGGTTTAAAGTCGACGTCGTTGAATTGCTCACCGGCAGTAATCCCACGCTTTCGTTTTACACCATCGTTAGAAAAGGCGACGGGCTTCCTATTGAGCGGCGCAAAGGTTTTGACTACAGGCATCTGGCGTATCGGCTGAAAGACAAGATGGTTGAGCCGTTTTTGGTGAATGTTCCTTACGACCGGGAGGAGCAAAACAAGCCGCTGTATTACTCCACCCATGCGGGACAGGAATTTGATTACATCCTTAAAGGCAGTCTCAAAGTCGATCTCGACGGGCATGTGGAGATTTTAAACGCCGGCGACAGCATGTTATATGATTCGGGTCATCGGCACGGCATGATAGCCGCAAACAACGCTGACTGCCAATTTTTGGCTATTGTGATTCCGAAACCCGGAAAAGAGAAATGATCTTGAAAGTTACTTGCCGATTCAAGTTAAAATAAAACAGACTCAAGGTCAACGATTAAAGTCTTTGTCCATTGAGCGTAACGAAAGGAAAGGGCTATCACGATGCAGGGTCTTCATGTAAAATATGTAAATGAAACGTACGACGAAAAAGGAGTGCTGAAAACATTCGGTCTTAATATACCGGCTGATTTCAACTTCGGTTATGATGTGGTGGACGAGATGGCAAGGCTTGAGCCTAATAAAACGGCCATGGTATGGTGTGATGAAAGCGGAGCTGAAAAGATATTCAGCTATGCCGACATTAAGAAATACAGCGACAAAACGGCTAATTTTTTCAAAAGCCTTGGTATTGGCAAAGGCGATATGGTGATGCTAATCCTCAAACGGCATTATGAATTTTGGTTTTCGATTGTGGCATTGCACAAACTCGGCGCTATCGTCATCCCGGCTACATATCTTCTGACCACCAAGGATCTGGTTTACCGTTTCAATGCGGCGGAAGTAAAAGCTATCGTTTGTACAGCGCTCGGCGATATCACTAATTATGTGGATGAAGCGCAGGCCGAATGCCCCTCGGTTAAAATAAAAATTATTGCTAAGGGGAAAAAAGATGGTTGGTATAGCTTTACCGAGAACATGGAGGCGGCGTCGGAAAACTTTGAACGGCCTCGGGGAGCTCAAAAGCAAAGGGTTAATGACCCCATGCTTATTTATTTTTCGTCCGGTACTTCCGGCCTGCCGAAAATGGCTTGTCATAATTTTGCATACCCGCTGGGGCATATTGTCACGGCCAAGCACTGGCATAATGTCGACCCCGATGGATTGCACCTTACGGTTGCGGATACGGGCTGGGGCAAGGCTGTGTGGGGCAAATTATACGGTCAATGGTTGATGGAGGCGGCGGTTTTTGTCTATGATTATGAAAAGTTTAAACCGTCCGATCTGCTTGCGAAGATCGAAAAATATAAAATTACTACTTTCTGTGCGCCACCTACGATCTACCGTTTCTTTATCAAAGAAGGTATCGAAGGGTATGACCTTTCGTCACTAAAATATGCAACTACAGCCGGAGAGGCGCTCAATCCCGAGGTGTTTAATAAATTCTATCAATATACCGGGCTTAAACTCATGGAAGGCTTCGGACAAACGGAAACGACATTGACGATATTAAACTCGATAGGTATGGAGCCAAAGCCGGGCTCAATGGGAAAGCCTTCTCCCCAATATGAAATTTCGATAGTCGATGAAAACGGTAAACCGGTCCCCACAGGAGAAGTTGGCGAAATCGTTGTTTGTACCAAGCATGGCAAACCGGCCGGCCTTTTCAGCGGCTATTATAATGATAAGGAAAGAACCGACGCCGCCTGGCATGACGGTTATTATCATACTGGAGATACAGCTTGGCAGGATGAGGATGGTTATCTCTGGTACATTGGCCGGACCGACGATGTCATTAAATCCTCCGGCTACCGGATCAGTCCTTTTGAAATCGAAAGTGTACTGATCGAACATTCTGCGGTGCTGGAATGCGCCGTTACGGCAGCGCCGGATCCCGTGCGTGGTCAAGTTGTCAAAGCGACCATCGTGCTTACGCGTGAGTATACTGCCTCCGACGAACTGGCAAAAGAAATCAAAGATTACGTGAAGCACGCCACAGCGCCTTACAAGTATCCGCGGATCATTGAATTTGTCGGTGAGTTGCCCAAAACCATCAACGGAAAAATCCGCCGGGTGGAAATCAGGGAAAAGAGTAAGCAGACAGGGAAATAATTGAAATTTGGTCACTAGTAGCACCCGGGAACTTGGGGGGTAAGTCGAAGCCTAAAAACTTCGCTTACCCCTTTTTGTGGTTTAAAGGCCCTTATAATGGAGCGACCAGGTATGCTTTCGGAATGATTAAGTATGTTTACCGAACGACTGCGCATGCATACGGAATGATTAAGTATGTTCACCGAACGACTGCGCATGCATACGGAATGATTAAGTATGTTCACCGAACGACTGCGTATGCATGCGGAACGACTCAGTACGTTCACCGAACGGCTGCGTATATGCAGTAATAGAATCGTTTCAAAAAAGTCAGGCAGCAGAATTGGCTAAGAAAGGTTTAATCCCTCTAATCGGTTACTCGAAATGGTCGGTCGAAATTTAATCCTGAGAATCATGGTATTTTTTTGGCCCTTTTGCCCCTCATCCCCCTCATTATTTTCTTTCCACAGCTAAATGACATATTTTCAGAATTTTTATTTTGGGGAGGTAGCTTAAATCCCTGCTAGAAATGTTTATGAGGGGCAGGAGGGGGATGAGGACATAAAAATAAAAAGATGTTTTGTTGGGGATAAAACAAAAAACATATTTGTT
The DNA here is from genome assembly GCA_003501335.1 of Bacillota bacterium. Taxonomy (GTDB): domain Bacteria; phylum Bacillota; class UBA4882; order UBA8346; family UBA8346; genus UBA8346. The sequence continues at coordinate 962 of DNPQ01000619.1, read as the reverse complement.
CTCCGGGAAATGTAAAAGATTCATGTATAGATGGCTCTATGGCCGGAATATCTTGAAAAGAGAATGGATAAGAAGGTCAAATGGGATAGGAGCTGATGACATGCAACAGCAGGGTAAATTTATTCTTTGCAGCAATGTAACGGAGTTTGCTCAATGGTTGAATCAAAAAGCCATTACCAGGCAGATTCAGTTGCTTCAAGTTCATCATACGGCTTCGCCGAGTTATAAGGATTTTAGTGGAAGCAATCATTTTTCATTGCTGGAAGGAATGGAAAATTATCATATCCATTTTGATCATTTTTCGCAGATTGCCCAAAATTTCACTACATTTCCGGATGGTTCGATTGCAGTATGCCGGGATGTTAACACAGCCCCTGCAATAGAGTATGATCCGGCGAAAGAATTGAAGGGGATTTATGGGGCCAATGCAGCCGGAATCTGTGTGGAAAATCTGGGTACCTTTGATACCGGTGGAGATCAAATGGCGGACCTGCACCGGGATACCATCGTCAGGTTGTATGCGCTTCTTTGCCGGGTATGCAAGCTTGTTCCCACTACAGATGCTATTGTTTATCATCATTGGTATGACTTGGATACCGGGCAAAGAACGAACGGGACCGGAGTTACCAAAACTTGTCCCGGAACGAACTGGTTTGGCGGGAATACGGTCCAAGCGGCGCAGGACAATTTTATCCCATTAATCTCGGCCACTATGTCGCAAATTGGAGATAAGGCTTAAAAAGAGGATGATTTATTTCTGCTTAAATCTATAATGGCGCCGGGATAACCCTAAAATAATCAATTGATGCAATAAAAAGCAGTCCTTAAGGACTGCTTAAATTTTTAGAAATTTGGTGCCCAGGACGGGGCATGATAGCCCCACGGATTGGTTAGGTAGTGGAGTATTAAATACTTTTGTAAATTAATAGCCATAGTGCTCTTCAATAGTTTGTGCAATTGGT